>JBBRIN010000283.1:0-5702 GCA_038221115.1 Tepidisphaerales bacterium | reverse complement strand
GTCTTCCCGCACCGGCAGTTGCTTGATGGAGCCGGTGAGTTGGGCCGGGTTCCATTCGAGCCAGCTTGGCACGTTGTGGCCGGCATTTTGTTCCATGTTGTCGCGGAGGACCTTGGCGATGCCTTCCTTGAAGGTGATGGTGTCGCCGGGCTTCACGAGGTAGCTGGAGATGTCGGTTTTGATTCCGTTCACCATGACGTGGCCGTGGGCGACGATCTGGCGGGTGGCCCAGATCGTGCGGCCGGCGCCGAGGCGGCGGACGACGTTGTCCAATCGCAGCTCGAGTAGCTGCATCATCGTGCTGGCGGTGTTGCCCTTGGACTTCTTGGCCATATCGAGGAACTTGCGGAACTGCTTCTCGAGCATGCCGTAGTGGTAGCGAAGTTTCTGCTTTTCGGTGAGGCGGATGCCGTACTCGGTAGAGCGGCGGCCGCGGTAGCCGTGCATGCCGGGGAGCGTGAGCTCTTTGGCGGTGTGTTTGGGGATGTCGGCGATTGGAGCGCCGACGCGACGCGACAGTTTAACTTTCGGACCCGTGTAACGGCCCATGGGATCTTCACTTTCCGACTGGCTTGGCCAGCCGCTCAGGACATGCGAGGCGTCAACGAAAGGTGACGACTTAATCGCGGGTCTCGCGAGTCATGGTTCTGAGGCATGACCGGCGGCTCGACCGGAGTCGAGGGAGGGAAAGTGTAGGGAAATTCGGGGGAATTGCAACCACGGAGGCACTGAGGCACGGAGGCGCGCTCGACAGATCCGAATGGCTTGCAGGAATTGAGCTCAAAACGAAAGGCTGGATCAAGCGAACGACGCGGGAGTCAGAGCGCGCCTCCGTGCCTCCGTGGTTCAATCGCTTTTCTGTAACGAGAACAGCCGAATTGGCTTAGGCCGGGTGGAAACGGGGATTTCCCGGGAAGAGATCGCCCAGCCGCGGGGAGTGATCCAGCCGCCGAAATCGTCGCCGGTGGGCCGGCCCGGCTCGCCGAGGAGGACTCGGCCATTCGCGGCGAGGTGGGCTCGCCAGAAGGGTTCGAGGAAGTCCCACTGCTTGCGGTCGTAGAGGATGTCGGCGCCGAGGATCAGGTCGAAGCGTTCGGCGAGCGAGTCGCGCTGCCAGTTGAGACAGCGGGCGCGGATGGCGGGGAGCGTGTGAGACTTGTTTAGCCGCCTCGCGTGCGAGGGGCGTTTCGAACTCGCCCCGCACGCAGGGCGGCTAAACGGGGAGGTAGCGTTATCGGGATGCTCGTTCGCCTGATCGGACCCGCGACCTTCTGTCACGCGATCGAGTGCGAGATCGTTCGTGGCGCGATCACGCGACGCAACCTCTTTCGCGGGTTCGATGGGATTCGATGGCCGTAGATCGAGCGGAGAATGCTCCGTCTGGCAGTCGGTCGGTCGCTTCACTGTCACCGGGCGGTTGAACTGCTCAGCGTTGAGTCGCGCAAAGAGCAGGCAATCCGCCTCCATGTCCGCGAACATCACCCGGCAGCCATGGCTCGCGGCGACGGTTCCGGTCAGGCCCATGCCGCAACCCAGGTCAAGGACGGAGACGTGCTCGCCGAGGTTGGTGCGTTCGGCGAGGTAGGTGGCCATGCCGATCGCACTGTCCCACAGCTCGGCCCAGTAGGGCAGGTGCTGCGGGTCGGATTCGCGCTGGCCGCTGAGGCGCTCGCGCAGATCGGCGGCGGCGGCGACTTGGTCCAGCACGCTGTCGGGGTCGGCGATGCGCGTGAATCGCAAATCCAGCGGACCCAACTGAAGCGTCTGCTCGACCGTCGCGTACTGCCGCTGGATGCGTCGGCGGAGAGAGGCGGATTCTCGAGTGGCTGCAGCGGCGGTCATGGGTCGGCCGATTGTAGTGGGGCGGAATCGTTTCGACCTACTGCGGAAGCGAAACGTCAACGGTGTGCCCTTGGCCGCCAAGCCGCTCGGCAGTACAGCGAATGGCAGCGAGCGGTCTTGATCGACGAAAGATCAAGGCGACGCAAAGCGATTGCACCGCCGCCGAATCGTCGGTACGCTTTTCGGGCGTTCGCGATCGGCGCGACCGCGGCTTGGAAGGATTGAACCCGATGAAGATGTGGCTGACTCTTTCCCTGCTCGTGCTGCTGCTCGCCGGCTGCGATAGCGGCGTGCTCGAGACCGGCTACATGCCCCGCAAGCTGACCGATACGCCGGCGGTGCGGCAGTCGTATTACGCGAGCCCGTTCTCCCCTGAGGCCGCCCAATCCCCCCGCACCGGCGAAGCGGGCATGCATGTGCCGGGGCAGTATTGATCCGGGTTGATGCCTGATCTGCACTCGCGTTATCGGCCGATCACCCCTCACTGCCCGAAAATCGCACTTCCAGCTGGATTTTCCCGCTTATTCCCCATTCGGCCGATCAAGTTTTGGCAGGCTAAGGCCGTTACTGTAAGTAGACACCCTCAGCCGACGCCCCTAGACTTAAGCAGCGTAGAGGAGCATTTCTGTCACGTATTGATCCGGACCATTTCGTTCAAATCGTTCAGCCTTTGTTATGCAGCAAGGACTTGAAGGGGCTTTGCCACACGCTCAAAGCCCACTGGACGGAAAAGCAGATCCTCTGCCTGCTCAAAGGGAAACATGCCGATGCCCGCAAAGTCGCGGCCTTGGCGTTGGGTCTGCTGGGCGATCAGCAATGCATCGATTCATTGGCGGCTCAACTGTCTGACCCTGATCCCATGGTCAACCAGATGGCCGAGCACGCGTTATGGTCGATCTGGTTCCGCTGCGGGAGCGACTGTGCCAATCGCGCGATCATGCGTGGATTGGAATCGCTGAGCCAGCGCGACTTTGATGCCGCCGTCGGGCATTTCACGCACGCGATCGAGCGCGACCCGAAGTTCGCCGAGGCGTACAACCAGCGGGCGATCGCTCATTACCTCAAGGAAGAATACGAAGCCTCTGCTGAAGACTGCCGGCGGACGATCGAACTCATGCCCTGCCACTTCGGCGCCTGGGCAGGCCTCGGCCATTGTGACGCACACCTGAATCGCCATATCGAGGCGATCGAGTGCTACGAACACGCCCTGAAGATCAACCCGCACCTCTCCTGCGTGCGAGACGCGGTGGCGGAACTGAAGGCGGGGCGGAATTGATGTTTTTTGTGGGTGGCGGGTTGCAGGTGGTGGGTTAGAAAAGAATTGGCACTGGCATCAATTAACCCCAAACAACCAACCTGCAACCCACAACCCACAAATCAGACCTGTGCAAAAGTGAAGCGCACCTCAAACCCCTGGTAATCTACTTCGATGCCTGATCAAGACGAATTAGACCGCTTTGTCGCCGCCGTTCATCGGCGGGCGGTGGGGATTGCGCTGGTCGAGCGTGTCGGCATTTGCCTGGCGACGGCGGCGGGAATCGCGTGCCTGCTTACGCTGGTGGCGGAGTGGCGGGGCGTGGCGATCGGCGGGCTTTCGCCGGTGCTGATCGGCGCCGCGGTGATCGTCGGCGCGGCATGGGGCGCGATTCGCCCGCCGACCAAACTCGACGCGATCATGCAGGCGGATCAGCAGCTTCAACTTGCGGATCTTCTCTCGTCAGCGATGGTTTCTTCCCGCGACGGTTTCGGCCAAGCCGTCCGGGCGATGGCGATTCGCGCTTGCACGACTCGCTCGCCGTCACAGGTGATTCTCAATCGATTGGGCGCGCGGGCATGGAGCGGCATCGGCCTGGCGTGGGCGATGGTGCTGGTCCTGAGTTTGCTCGCCGGCAGCGGAAATGACTCACACGCCGGCGATTCGGCAAACGGCCAAATCGGAAAGCCGACACAATCGTCGACTGACGCGCGCACGTCGCTCGCCAACGGTCGGCTTACCGTCGGTGGACGCGAAGCCTCGTCCGACGACTTCTCGCACCTCGGCCCGCCGCAGGATTCGCAAACCGCGCCGGGCGAGCATTCCGCCACAGGCAAGCCGACCGCCTCCGCCAATTCCAACGGCCAGCAATCCTCGCAAACCACCGCCGCCCATGCTGATCATCCCGCCACGCCCCGCGGCGAAGGAACGAACACCACGACCGATCCCCGCGCCGTCACCGCCGCCGGCAACGGCGCGAGTTCTAAAACCAACACCTCCCCCGGCCGCTCTGGCGACAGCGTCACCGCCGCCCGCCCCGATCGCGCCGCCGCCCCCTGGTCCAGCGACCACTGGCCCACCGACCGCGCTGCCGCCCTGCAAGCCGTTGATGCGGGACGCGTGCCCGATGCATACCGCGATCTGGTCCGCGACTATTTCGATGTCGCAAAATGAAATAGACCGATTTTATTAGATACGACTAAACCCGATTCAATTCCGTAAATGCCCCCCGACTCTCTGCATGCCGCGCCCCGTGCTTGATGGGCTGGGTTTCCACCCACTCGTCAGAAACAGTTTGAAGATGACGCTGGGGATGGGCCCGCTTGGTGGCCGGTGCCGAAGCGGCGTTATTGAACCCCCGGTCCCCCAATCGCAATTGAATGAAAAGGCATAACTCATTTTAAGATAAGGACTAAAGACAGGAAACCGCCTTCCTCGACCCCTCCCCGATTTTTGCGGTAAACTCTTGCCAGCTTGGCGCATGTAGCTACAAGATAGTTCAGAAAACGGATTTATTTGTAGAAGTTCGTTGAGGATTTCGCATAATCAGTTGTTCCTTGGGGCCAATGGTAAAAGGGCCGCTTTGCCGCGTTCGGCGAGAGAGGGTCCGGCATGTCTAGGGATCCGGTAGATCAGTTCGACTTTGAAAAAGAGGATGATGAGATGGCTCGTTTGACCGATCCCGTGTCGGCCGATGTCGGCAGCAGTTCAGGCCGCGGGGAACCGGTCCGCCGGTCGCTGGATGGTAAGCTGGTGTGCCCGTTCTGCGGGTCGATCAACTCCCGCGCCGATGAGCCGTGCCCCAGCTGCGGCATGGAAAATACGCCCGCCACGCGGAACAGCACCCGCGGGCGCGTCGGACCGTGGTACGTGTTGCAGAAGCGCAATCCCGCCGCGCCGGGGATGAAGTTTGAAACGCTGATTAAATTTATTCGTAAGGGTCGCATTCAGCCGCGCGCGATTCTGCGCGGGCCGACCACTTCACAGCTCTGGCGCTACGCCGCGAGCGTGAAGGGCGTAAGCCGCGAGTTCGGCCTCTGCTACAACTGCGGCGGGGATATCGACCCCGGCGCCAACCAGTGCCCGCATTGCAGCCGCGATCAGCGCCCGCCGAACGACCCGAATGCGCTGCTCGAAATCAACGCCGCCTCAAAGCCGACGATCACTCGCTCCCAGCCGGGCGCGATGGAGACTGAATCCTTCGAAGATATTGAAACCGGCGAGTTGCCCGCGACCGCGCCGGTCAAGCCGAACGCGCCGGTCT
The DNA here is from genome assembly GCA_038221115.1 of Tepidisphaerales bacterium. Lineage (GTDB taxonomy): Bacteria > Planctomycetota > Phycisphaerae > Tepidisphaerales > Tepidisphaeraceae > JANXVV01. Next base: position 342 of record JBBRIN010000283.1, on the reverse strand, counting down.
TCAGCCAGCCGAAGCCCGCACCGCGCCCGGCGGAGGCTCGCCCGCACGTTCATGTGCCGGCGAACGTCCCCTCGCCCGCGGCGGCGTTTACGAATCGGCCGGTCACTAAGCCGATGACGTACCGCGCTCCGGAGCTTTCCCTGGAAGAGCGCGAGCGCCGCGAAATCCAGGCGGGACGGGATGCGCGCTCGAACGAGCCGCGGGATCCGAACAAGAACAGCCCGACGCTCTCCGCCCGAGAACTGGCGACGGCATTCCAGCTCGATTTCACCCCGACCGACCGCAAGCACCGAAGGCACGGCGGCTCGTCGCACAAGGGGCTTTACGTGTTGCTGGTGCTGC
>JBBRIN010000282.1:0-5711 GCA_038221115.1 Tepidisphaerales bacterium | reverse complement strand
TTCTTCGCCGCCCCCATCGCCTTCTTCGCCCTCAAACGCGACTGGCGCAAGTCTCAAAGGAAACGCCGTCTCGCCCAGGGCCTCTGCCCGTCCTGCGGCTACGACCTCCGCGCCACCCCCGGCCGATGCCCCGAATGCGGCGCGACGGAAGAAGGTGCGGCGTGACCACCCGCAAACGAAAAGCCCCTCACCCGGGCCGCCTCACCCGCGCCTTTTTTGACCGCCCCGCCATTGACCTCGCCCCCGCGCTCATCGGCACCGTCCTCGTGCATCGGGTAGGGGGGCCAGGCGACCGCGAGCTGCGCGCCAAAATCGTCGAGACCGAAGCCTACGTCGGCACCCACGATCTCGCTTGCCATGCTTCCAAGGGCCGTACCGCCCGCACCGAAATCATGTTTGGCCCCGCAGGTCACGCCTACGTCTACCTGATCTACGGGATGTACCAGATGCTGAACGTCGTCGCCGGCAAGACCACCCCCGGCGATGCCGAGGCGGTGCTCGTCCGCGCCGCCGAACCCCTCGACGGCTGGCACGCCGACCTCTCCGGCCCGGGCAAGCTCGCCCGCGCCATGCAGATCCTCCGCGGCCACAACGGCACCGACCTCACCAGCGATGAACTGTTCTTCCTCAAAGGGAATGGCCCCCCGCCCGCCATCGTCCGCACCCCCCGCGTCGGCGTCGACTATGCCCTGCACTGGAAGGACGAGCTCCTTCGCTTCTGCGATGAAAACAGTGCCGCCGTCTCCAAGCCAAGACCGACCCAATTCCAAACGCCCTCCCTCTCTCAAAAAACAGAAGCGCCACAGAGTCACAGAGAACGCAGAGTGAAGAGTGAGAAAAAGCATTGACTTGAACGTCTCTTCTCCGTGCCATTTGTGCCTCTGAGGCGCTCCCGCTTCCGAATGCCACGCCGGCACGCCATCTCGGTACAATTCATAACGACAGAGGAAACAACTTATGCGCAAAACGGCGGCATTGGTCATCGTCATACTTTTCTCGTTCGCCGCGTCCCATGTTAAAGCGGCTCCGCCACCCAACATCGTCATCATCCTCTGCGATGACATGGGCTACGGCGACCTCGGCGTGTACGGCGCCACCGGCTACACCACCCCCAACCTCGACCGCATGGCCGCCGAGGGCCGCCGCTTCACCAACTTCCACGTCGCCCAGGCGGTCTGCTCCGCCTCGCGCACCGCGCTGCTCACCGGCTGCTACCCCAACCGCCTCGGCATCCACGGCGCGCTCGGCCCCGGCGCCAAGCACGGCATCAACGCCAACGAGCTCACGATCGCCCAGATGCTCAAGACCAAAGGCTACGCCACTTGCGCCGTCGGCAAATGGCACCTCGGCCATCTGCCGCCGTTCCTCCCTACGCGCCACGGGTTCGACGAATGGTTGGGTCTGCCCTATTCGAACGATATGTGGCCCCACCACCCCGAGCGACCCGCAGGTTATCCGCCCCTGCCGCTCTTTGACGGCGAAACCGTCAAGATCCCTGACGTCACCCACGAGGTTCAGAACCAGCTCACCACGATGTACACGGAGCGCGCCGTCTCCTTCATCGACCGCCACGCCGATGGCCCATTCTTTCTCTACCTCGCCCACTCGATGCCCCACGTCCCGCTCCACGTCAGCGACAAATTCCGCGGCAAAACCGAGCGCGGGCTCTTCGGCGACGTCATCGAAGAGATCGACTGGTCCGTCGGTGAGGTCTTGGGCGCATTGAAGAGGCACCACCTCGACGACAACACCCTCATCATCTTCACCAGCGACAACGGCCCCTGGCTCTCCTACGGCAACCACGCCGGCAGCGCCGGCCCCTTGCGCGAGGGAAAGGGCACCAGTTGGGAAGGCGGAACCCGCGAGCCCTGTCTCATGCGCTGGCCCGGCCACATCGCCGCCGGCTCCGTCTCCGACGACATGGCCATGACCATCGATCTGCTCCCGACGATCGCCAAGCTCACCGGCGCCGAGCTGCCGAAGAACAAGATCGACGGCCTCGACGTCTGGCCCATCCTCAGCGGAGAACCCGGCAAAAACAAAAACCCCCACGCGTCCTACTGGGTCTACTACGAACAGAATCAACTCCAGGCCGTCGTCGACGGCCAGGGCGAGTGGAAGCTCCAGCTCCCCCACACCTACCGAACCCTCAACGGCCGCCCCGGTGGCAAAGACGGCACCCCCGCCAAGTACGAAAACGCCAAGCTTGCCCAGCCCGAGCTCTACGATCTTAAAAACGACCGCGGCGAAAAGTTCGACGTCGCTTCCGCCCATCCTGACATCGTCAAACAGCTCGAATCCCAGGCCGAAGCGGCAAGGGCCGAACTCGGCGACGCGATCACTAAGCGCGAAGGCGCCGGCACTCGCAAGCCCGGCCTGGCGACGCCCGGCGCCAATACGAAAGTCGATCCAAAAGCCGATTAGCCGTGGCACGGGCGGCCCGCCCGTGTTGCCTTCTCTTAGCTCAAAGAACGGAGACTCCATGATCGCCGCATATCGCCCCATCCGACCGATCTTCAGCAGCCTGATGATCATTACGATCACTGCCCTTGTCGCCGCATCTGTCGCCACACTGGGCGCCGATGCACCGAAGGCCGACGCAAAACCTACCGACGGTTTCATCCCCCTCTTCAACGGCAAAGACCTCACCGGCTGGGAAGGCGACACCACCCTCTTCTCCGTCGAGAACGGCGAGATCGTCGGCAAATCCCCCGGCATCAAGAAAAACGAGTTCCTTGCCACCACCGAAAGCTACGGCGACTTCGTCATGAAGTACAAGTTCCGCATCGTCAACACCAGCGGCCAGGCCAACAGCGGCATGATGTTCCGCAGCTCCCGCGTCCCCAACTCCCGCGAGATGTACGGCTACCAGGCCGACGTCGGGCAGCAATACTGGGGCTGCCTGTACGACGAATCCCGCCGCAAGAAAGTCCTCGTCCAACCCGACAAGGATGCCCTGGAGAAAGTACTGAAGCGCGCCGACTGGAACGAGTACGTCATCACCTGCCAGGGCGACCACGTCACGCTGGAACTGAACGGCTTAAAGACGGCGGATTGGACGGAAGCCGAGCCGGCGGACAAGGTTGCGCGGACCGGGTTGTTCGGATTACAGATCCACGCCGGTGGGCCGATGGAAGTCCATGCGAAGGATCTGATGATCAAGAAGCTGGACGGGGCGGGGAAGAGGTAGCGCCCTTGGCGTCTTGGGGATTGATCAGTGCTTGGGCAAAGACAACGCAGTCGAAAACGACGCGCTGAGGCATCGGCGACATGATCGCTACCGATCGCCCCGTTCGGCACGCATCTCATGTTTCGCCCGCTCTAACTCCTCACCTAGCTCGGCGTCCGTTGTGCCGCTGTCGATAAAGCGCTGATGCACGGGACCGCTCAGTTCTTCCAGCGTCTTTGGCGTGGTCACCGTTTCAAGCAAATGCGACGTGTAAGTGATTACGTCCTGGCCCGCTGCATGCGCGCGTCGCGTCAGCTGCGCCTCCGCTTGCGGAGAAAGTGGAATGGTGAGCGACATGGATCAGCTCCTTGGCATTATGGTAACAAATCCTCGCATAGCGTCAATCAGTTATCGGGTCGGAACTACCCCCTAATCACCGCCAAACTCCGGCTCTTCTTCAGCGGGAGCTCCGCCACCAGATCATATGACTGATAATCCGTCACCTTCACATCCACCAGCTTCCCCGGATGCATCGCCTCCCCGTGTACGAACGTCACCGAGTCGATGTCCGGGGCTTGATGCCGCGCCCGCGCGACAAAACCGTCCTCCGCATCCCTCCCCGCCGGCCGGTCGATCAACACTTCCACCGTCTGGCCGACCATCTTCCTGGCCTTCGCAAACGCAACCTGCTGCTGCGCCAGCATCAGCTTTTCGACGCGCTGCTGCTTCACCTCATCCGGCACCTGATCCGTCATCCGCCCCATCGGCGTCCCCGGCTCAGGGCTGAACGGGAACACGCCCATCATGTCGAAGCCAAACTCCTTCACAAAACGCATCAGGGACGCATGCTGCGCCTCCGTCTCCCCCGGCGACCCCGCAATAAACGTCGTCCGCAACGCGATTCCCGGCACCCATTTGCGCAGCTTCTCCAGCAGCGTCTCGATCTGTTTGCGCGTCACCCGCCGTCGCATGCGCGTCAGCACCTCGTCGTCGATGTGCTGCAGGGGCATGTCGATGTACTTCACGACCCGCCGACTCTCCGCCAGCGTCTGAATCATCTCATCGGTGAAGCAGCTCGGGTACGCGTACATCAGCCGCAGCCAATGCACATCGCTCAGCTCTTTGTCCAGCGTCCGCAGCAATCCCGACAATCCCGGCCCATATCCGATGTCGGTGCCATAGCTCGTCGTGTCCTGCCCGATCAGGTTCAGCTCGACCGCGCCGTCCGCCGCCAGCTCGCGCGCCTCGCCGAGGATCTGCTCAATGGGCTTGGACCGCATCGGCCCCCGAATTCCGGGGATCGTGCAGAACGTACACCCCTGGTTGCATCCTTCCGAAATCCGCAGATACGCATAATGCCGCGGCGTCAACCGCATGCGCCCCTTGTCATTCTCAAACACCGGCAACCGGTTGCCCTTGCTTTCCCCTCTTGTTTCTTCACTGGCAACTGGCAACTTGCTGCTGGCAACTAATTCCCTCGACAGATCGTGATACTTCCCCAGAAAATGCCCGTGCTCCTGCCGCGGGTTCGTTTGCCCCCGCACCGCTTCCACGATGTGGTCCCGATCGAACACACCCACTAGCCGATCGATGCCCGGCTCTTCCGCCAGCAGCTTCGTCTTGTGCCGCTGCACCAGACACCCCGCCACGATCACCCGCTGGCACTTCCCCTCGCGCTTCATCCGCACCGCGTCGCGAATCTCCTGCATCGATTCGGTCTTCGACGCTTCCAGAAACCCGCATGTGTTGATCACGATCGCGTCCGCGTCTTCGGCGCTCGGCGTCAGCACGTAACCATCCTCCGCCAACAAGCCAAGCATCCGCTCGCTATCGACGAGGTTCTTAGGGCAGCCAAGGCTTACAAAGGCGATCGTCTGGATCTCCTTCGCCGCCGACTTCTTCGGTTTGATCCGCCGTCGAGCGGCGGGCGTGGCCTTGTTGGCCATGGAGGCTCCCAGTCGTTCGTTGCTATCCGTGGGAATGGCGAGCCAAGTATCGTAGCACTTTTCATGCGACAACGAAACCGCCCCTCGCGGCTTAGCACTCGTCCGACGCTATCTTACGCCGTGGACGCCCCTGGGGTTCTGGATTGTTATGCCTTACGGCGCCATCGGTTGCGCCTTAAGCCGCAGCTCGTCCAAGCGGACCAACTGATGCTGGTGCGTTGCGATGACAGCATACGCCGGATCGACGTCAGGCTCGGAGCGCACCACCGTCGAGCTGATGAGCCACAATCGGCCCGGCCGAGCCTCCGCAGGCGGCGGATCGCCCGTCAATGTCATACGCGGCGACGCCGGCATGTAAAACCGCATCACCCGCAGCAAGCCAAAGTCATCGCAATAGACCACATCGCCCGCTGCCGCCAGCGCGGCAAGGTCGGCTCCCACCGAGCGAGCATCCTGCTTTCGTTGAGCGTTTGCGCCCAGCGAATAATCGTCCTTAAGGTGCGGCAAACTCAATCCCACGAAGACAAGCGCCGCCCCCGCCATCCACCACCGCCGCGAAAGTGCTGAAATGCCATATGCCGCCAATGGGAAGACCC
>JBBRIN010000281.1:0-5725 GCA_038221115.1 Tepidisphaerales bacterium | reverse complement strand
TGTCGCGGAAATCCAAAAACCAAAATCCAAAATCAGAACAAAATCCGAATCGTACAAAACGCACGAAACCCGAAAGGCGCCCCTTTCGGGTTTCGGCGTTTTCGAATTTTATTTGGATTTTGACTTTTGGATTTTGGATTTCACGCGGTCAGCACTTCCAAAAGCTGCTTCAGATCATCGCACTGCGGATCATCGGGGTTGCTTTGGAGATAGCGGTTGAGCCAGGCGCTGGCGGGCTCGGACATGCCGATTCTGGCGAGGACCAGGGCGAGGTCGCGCTGGAGGCGAGTCTGTTCGGGCCAGAGGAGGATTTCCATTTCGAGCATGGCGGCGACGTCGTGATATTGGCCGGCGGAGCCGAAGATGTTCAGGAGGTTCTGAAGCATGCGCGTCAGCCAGTGGCGGTTGCTGGCGGGCTGGAGGAGGTCGTCGGACCATTCGATGTCTGGGCCGAAGATTTCCTGCATGCGGCCGTGGGCTTCGGTGGGGGTCATGACGCGGCCGCCGGCGAAGGGGTCGACGAGCATGCGGGAGCCTTCGACCTCGATGCCAACCAGGAAGTGGCCGGGCAGGCCGACGCCCCAGGACCTGAAGCCGAGGCGCTGGGCGATCATTTTGTAGATCATGCTCAGTGTGATGGGCAGACCGAGCCTGGTCTCCAGCACCGTCGGCAGATAGCTGTTGGCGGGGTTGTAATAGTCGGTGGTGTTGCCGGTGAATTTTTCCTCTTCGAAGAGCATCTCGTGGAGATGGGCGAGGAGGGCCTGCGGCTGCGAGCCGCGAACGCGCGAGCGGATTCCGTCGGCGTATTGTTGCAGGGTGGCATCGACGTGACCCGGGTCGATCTCCGGGAACTGATGCATCGCTACAGCGCAGGCGGCGTGCAACAGGGCATCGGGGGAGTTGATGGTGGGAACCTGGCGGGCCAGCAGCTTGAACGCCTCAGGGGAGCAGCAAAGGGGAAGTCGTGCAATCATGGCGTTTCTCCGCGAATGGCCAGCGGTATCGGGGACAACTTGCGGCCAACTCCGATTCGGCCGCAAGTTTTCTTCCTTTGCCTCATCGGCCAAGCGGAAAGGTTCAATGCACTTTCTGTGCCAGCATGGAGGAACGGACAAAAGTGGAGTCAGGATAGGGGATTGTGTCGGGCCTCCTACTCAGGCAACCTTACGGGCTTGGTAGAATATCGCGCAAGTGTACCCGATGGGGCTATTTGCATCAAACAGAAGGGGGATCACGATCCTGTAAACCGCTTGGCCCGCTAGGGACGAGGCGGGGTGGCGGGCTCCGTAGCCGCGGCATTCTGTCGCCAAAATCGGCGGATACTACGGGCGAGCTGGAGAATCTCCGTGCGGCGGAGTCGTCCGATCGGAGAATCGGGCTTAAGGCGCAGCCAAGCTAAGGCGCGTGTGCCAGCTCCGGAACAGAAGCCGGCCTGTTGGCTCGCGGCATCGACGGCCGAGTGTACGGATTGGTGCGGATGCATGAATTGCACCTTCTGCAGCGCATCGACGATGCGGTCCTCTTCTAGGTCTTGAATGCCGCGAACGTACTCATGATCCATTGAACACTCCGCCAAAAATCGATGACCGGTGACGTCCCTGGGACCGGATTGTAGGCGGCACGGAAGAGGACGCGTAGGACTTGCGGGTGACGAATTTTCGATGGAATTCCGGTACCCACTGATGTCTTCGAGGCGTAAACTGCCGATGGGATCGCGCAGTCGATCCAGCATCACGTCATGGACCCGGGTTCCATTTTGAGCACGTCGGGGTAACTGACAAATTCGTCCAGCGACACGAGGTTGAGCACAGATGATCGAACAATCGATTCGGACACACAAACGATTGTCCCGCCGTGGTGAATGCGGGTTCACTTTAGTTGAATTGCTGGTCGTGATCGGGATCATCGCGCTGTTGATCTCGATTTTGTTGCCGGCGCTGAGCAAAGCGCGCGAGAGCGCGAATCGTGTGGCCTGCCTGAGCAACTTGAAGCAGCTAAGCTACGGTCTGATCATGTACGCAAATCAGAATAAGGGTGCATTTTGTTCTCCCGCCAAGCGAGGGACGGTGAATCCGGCGGACTTTATTTACTGGCAACCGGGGCGTGTGTTCCGCGAATCGGCCATCATTCAGGCCATGGGCGGCGCGGCTTCCACCAAGGTGATGATCTGCCCGTCCGATCAGATCGATGGGCACACAGCGAATAATCCGCCTCCGCAGTACCCATACAGCTACGTCATGGTCAACCGGCTTTACGGAAAGGGCCAGGGCGGCAGTTCCACGAGTTCTCCGCCGAATAATAATTACGGGACGACCGACTTTGTCGCGAAATTATCGCAGGTTAGGAATCCAGCAGAGAAGATCGCGTTTTACGAGGAGGATGAGAATACGATCGATGATGGAAACGGGGCCCTGGATACGCCGAACCTGTTGGCGGCGCGTCACGATCGGGCCACGAGATCCGCTGATTTCAAAACTCCAGCACCGACGCCGCATCCCGGTGGGACGAAGACGCTGAAGAACCCGGATGCTAAAGGCAACGTGGCATTTTGCGATGGACATGCCGATTATGTGATGCGGCGCGTCGCCCACCACCCGCGACATTACGAACCGCTATGGGAGAATACAGGCTTGCCGCAGTGAGGTGTCGACCGCGAAGCGGCAACATGCGCGCGATCTGATTGCGTGGGGGGCCATATGTCGGCTAGACTCGACCGGCGAAAACAATAGTCATGGAACTACTTCTTTCAATCACCATCTTCGTCGCCCTCGGGGCGGTCTTCGTCTTTTTCAACCTTGCCTTGGGCGCGATGGCGCGGCCGAAGATTCCGAACCCGGAAAAGTCGGCGGTGTACGAGTGCGGCGAGCCGACGATGGGAAGCAGTTGGGTGCAGTTCGACCTGCGGTTTTACATCGTCGCGCTGGTGTACCTGATCTTCGACGTGGAGGTGGCGCTGTTTTACCCGTGGGCGGTGGCGTTTGGCCGGGCATCCGGAGGCGGGCCCGAGGCGTTTGCGGTGCGGCAGACGGCGCTGGTGGACATGTTGTTTTTCTTCGGGGTGCTGCTGGTGGGGTTCGCGTACCTGTGGCGCTTCGGTTACCTGGACTGGGTGCGGTCGGCGGCGACGACGAGCATCAGGGCGGACCTGCCGGCCGGGATGGATCTGGGGCGGGAGGCGCGGGTCGGACGCGAGGGGTAGGGTTCAGGGTTCAGGGTTCAGGGTTCAGGGTTCAGGGTTCAGGGTTCGGGGTTCGGGGTTCAGGGTTCAGGGTTCGGGGTTCGGGGTGCAGAGAAGAAGATATCAGGGGGTTGGGGTGCGTTTGCCGGCCAGGTGTCGGCCGCAGCAGAGGGCGACGGCGAGAGCGTCGGCCACGTCTGGCGGTTCGGGGGGTTCCTTGAGGTTCCACATCGATTGGATGGCGCGCTGCATCTGGGGTTTGCTGGCGTGACCGTGGCCGGTGAGGGATTGTTTGATGCGGTTGGCGGCGAACTCTTCAACCTGCAAGCCGCGGCGGGCGGCGACGCAGATGATGACGCCGCGCGCGTGCCCCATGAGGATGGCGGTTCGGGGGTGGGCGTAGTGCGAGTAGAGCTGTTCGACGGCGCAGACGTCGGGTTTGTGTTCGTCGATGAGGGCTTCGAGCTCGGATTCCAGCTCGACGAGGCGGGACGCGAGGGGGGTTTTCTCGTTGAGGCGAATGACGCCGCCGTCGATCAGCAGCGGTTTCAGGGGCTTGTAGTCGACGAGCCCGTAGCCGGTGAGTCGCAGGCCGGGATCGATTCCTAAAATGCGCATAGTAGGCAGTAGGCAATAGGCAGTAGGCAGAAGATGCAGAGTGCTTTTCTGCCTACCGCGTACTGCCTACTCTTTCCTCCAGCTCGTTCCGTCGGCGCGGTCTTCCAGGGTGACGCCTAGCTGGGTGAGGCCGTTTCTTACTGCGTCGGCCAGGGGGAAGTTTTTGGTTTTTCGGGCTTCGTTGCGGAGCTGGATGAGTAGCTTCATGAGGCCGTCGGTGAGGCCGTTGCCGTCGCCGGCGCGGGAGGGCTCGGGGCGGGTGCGGAACAGGCCGAGGATCTGGCCGAGGCTTTTGATGGTTTGAGCGGCGGCGGTGACGGCCTGGAGCGCCTCGGCGTTTTTGGTTCTTTCGACGGCGGCGGATTCGATGAAGGAGTTGGCGGCGCTGGCCATCTCGTGAAGGACGGCGATGGCGCCGGCGGTGTTGAAGTCGTCGTCCATCGACTCGAGCCACTTCATCTTGAACGAGAGGATGGAGCGCACGAACTCGCCGAGGGCCGGAAGGTCGAGCAGTTCGCGCGACGCGCCGTCCATGTCATTACCTTTGTCGGGGAGGAACTGGCCGGTGAGGCGCTCGATGCGCTCGAAGAGGCGGTGGAAGGTGGCGAGGCCTTTCTTGGTGCTGACGATGACGTCGTCGCTGAAATCGATGGGCGAGCGGTAGTGAGTGCTGAGCAGGAGGTAGCGGACGAAATCGGCGCCGTGGCGGGTGATGAGATCGCGGGCGTCGATGACATTGCCGAGGCTTTTGGACTGCTTTTCGAGCTTCCACTCGCCGCCGGCGGTTTTGGTCTGGATGCGGGTGAGGCCGTTGTGAAGCCAGTATTTGACGAAGGGCTTGCCGGTGCAGCATTCGGATTGGGCGAGCTCGTTTTCGTGGTGGGGGAACATGAGGTCCATGCCGCCACCGTGGATGTCGAAGGTTTCGCCGAGGAGCTTGAGGCTCATGGCGGAGCACTCGATATGCCAGCCGGGGCGTCCGCGGCCCCAGGGGGAATCCCACGCGGGCTCGCCGGGCTTGGCGGCCTTCCACAGCGCGAAGTCGGCGGCATTGCGCTTGCCGGCGCCTTCGAGGTCGCGCGTGCCGGCTTCGGATTCTTCGCGGCGACGGTTGGAGAGCTTGCCGTAGTCGTCGTCTTTGCTGACGTCGAACCATAAGTTGCCGTCGGATGCGTAGGCAAACTTCCGATCGACGAGCTTCTGGGACATGGCGATGATTTCCGGGATGTGCTCGGAGGCTTTGGGGAAATGATCGATCGTGTCGATGCCCAGGAGCGCCAGGCACTCGAGGTAGAGCTTTGTCTGCTGTTCGGCGACCGCGGCGACAGTGGTGTTTTGTTTGCCGGCTTCGACGATCAGCTTGTCGTCGACATCGGTGATGTTGACGACCCAGTTGACGATGAACCCCTTGTAGGTGAGGTAGCGCTTGATCGCGTCGAAGACGACGGGCCCGACCATGTGGCCCATGTGGGGCGGCTTATAGACGGTGGGGCCGCAGAGATAGATGCCGACCCGGCCGGGGGCGACGGGCTCGAAGAGCTCTTTCTGGCGGGTCAAAGTGTTGTAGACGCGGAGGGACATCAGGCGCCTGTCGGTCGGAGGAGGGCTGGGGGTCATGCTGCTGGCGGTTCCGTTCAGGGTTGGCACGCGGCCATACCATAGTTCAAAACGGAGCAGTCACAATATCCCCTAGAACGAACGGCGGACGCCGGTATTTGTCGAAAGCGATGGCGTTTCAGCAAATTATCGATGGGAGATGGCTTGAAGCAGCACGACGGCATGGGCGGCGATGGCTTCGCCGCGACCAATGGCGTCGCAGCCTTCGTTGGTGCCGGCTTTGATGTTGACGGCGCCATTGGGGAGGGCAAGGGTCTGGCGGAGCGAGGCGATCATCGCGGGCTTGTGCGGGTTGATGCGCGGACGTTC
>JBBRIN010000280.1:0-5730 GCA_038221115.1 Tepidisphaerales bacterium | reverse complement strand
TCACGGCGGTGCGGTGGAGCGATCCCGATCTTCAAATGCCGCCGAAGAAGAAGCTGTCGAACGAGCAGATCGCCGACCTGGTTGCGTGGGTGAAGATGGGCGCGCCCGACCCGCGCAGCGGCGCGACGGGGATTGCCGATGCGACGTCTCGACCAACGACGCAGCCGATCGACCTGGCCAAGGCGCGAGAGTGGTGGGCATTTCAACCGGTGAAGCATGAGGCGCCGCCGCGGGAAATCCGCGGTGAGTGGGTTCATGATCCAATCGACGCGTTTATCCTGGCTCGGCTGGAGGAGAAGCAACTTGTTCCCGCTCCGCCGGCCGACAAGCGGGCGCTGATCCGGCGCGCCACCTATGACCTGGTTGGCATCCCACCAACGCCGAAGGAAGTGGATGGCTTTGTGGCCGATGAGTCGTCCGCCGCGTTTGCCAAGGTGGTGGATCGGTTGCTGGCGTCACCCGCGTATGGGCAGAAGTGGGCGCGGCACTGGCTGGACGTGGTTCGCTATACCGATGCCTTCGACTCGCGCGGCATGGGCGGGATGGCCGACGTGCCCGAGGCGTGGCGGTATCGCGACTGGGTAGTCAACGCGTTCAACGCCGACATGCCCTATGACGAGTTCGTGCTCAACCAGATAGCCGGCGACCTGCTGCCGGCCAAGAAGGCCGATGAGTTCAACGTCGACGGGCTGATCGCAACCGGCATGTACGTCATCGGCAACTGGGGCAACGGCGACGCGGACAAGGAAAAGATGCTGACGGACATCGTCGACGATCAGATCGACGTGACCGGCCGGGCCTTTCTGGGGCTGACACTGGCGTGCGCGCGGTGTCACGATCACAAGTTCGATCCGATCCCGACGGAGGACTATTACGGGCTGGCGGGCATCTTTTTCTCGAGCCACATCCTGCCCGACCCGGGGGCGAAAACCGCCGGCTCGGCCGTGCTGCGCGTGCCGTTGGCGCCCAAGGCTGAAGTCGAGCGGATCAAGCAGCGCGACTCACGAATGAGCGAGCTGACGCTGAAGATCCGCGAGCTGGCGAGCGGCCAGCGGCTGAAGGCGGCAGTTGAGTCCCTGAAGTTGGTCGATCGATATGTGCAAGGGGCGTGGGAGTGCCGCGGCAAAGGGATCGTGCCCATCGCCAAGTATGCGCTCGGGCACGACCTGGAGACGGACGTTCTGAAGCACTGGGTGGAGTACCTTGCGCCGGAGATCGCGCCGGCATCGGTGCGCAAGCCCCTAACGCGCGCGACGAACATGGTGCAGGGGATTGCAAAGGTCAACGGCCTGGCGCCGCCCGACGGGCGCGATACACCGAACCTCGTTTACAACGAAAACGATGAGCAGGTGTCCTTCCTGACCATCGCGCTGCCTCCCAAATCCGTCTCGTTACACCCGGGGCCGGATACGGCGATCGCCGCGGTTTGGAAGAGCTCGATCGAGGGGTCGGTGAGTATACGAGGTCGGGTGGCGGATGCTGACGACAAGTGCGGCAACGGCATCGCGTGGCGCCTTGAAGTGATGCCGCGTGGCCAGCCGGCGCGGGTGTTGGCGTCGGGCACCTATGAAAACGGCGGAATGCAGGCGATTGAGGGGAGCGCACTGGGTTCAATCGATGTGCGCCCGGGCGACGCGATCCAACTGGTGATCGATCCGAAGGGCGACTATTCCTGCGACAGCACGATCGTCGAGCTGGCGATCGACGCGGGCGGACAGGGCGACTGGGCGCTGCCGCGCGACGTGCTGACGCGGCACTCGCAGGGGTGGCAGTTCATCGAGGTGGCGGGCAAGAGCACGAAGGTGGCGGGCGAGGGTTCGGCCCTGGCGGCGTGGCTGGCGCGGGTGGCGGATGCGAAAGCTAAGGCAGCCGACGTCGCCGTTGCCGCGGCGCTGGTGCGCGACAAACTGCTCGAGCTGCACAAGGAAGCCGAGGCGTTCCGCAAGAAGGGCAAAGACCCGCTCAATCCTGCGTATCTCACGGGCCCCGATGCCGCGCTATATCGCGCCCTGCTGACGCCCGGCAGCGCCTTCTGGGGTGAGATGCGCCAGGACAATCACGACCTGCCGCTGGAAGCGCGGCAGCAGCTCGCCGAGATGCGATACGAGCTGGCGCGCCTCGAAAAGCAAACGCAGCCGACGTTCCCATACGCGCACGGCATACAGGACGGTGGCACACCCGACAGCCCGTACGCCGACATGGGCGATGTCCGCGTGCACATCCGTGGCAAATACGACCGCCTCGGCGACCTGGTGCCGCGCCACTTCCCGCGCGTACTCGCGGGCTATGAGCAGCTGCCGATCCGCGGCGGCAGCGGCCGGATCGACCTGGCGCGCTGGGTGGCAAACAAGGACAACCCGTTGACCGCACGGGTGATGGTAAACCGCCTCTGGCAATGGCACTTCGGACAGGGCCTGGTGCGAACGCCCGGCAATTTCGGCAAGCTCGGCTTGCCGCCCACGCACCCCCAGTTGCTCGATTACCTCGCCACGCAATTCGTCGACAGCGGCTGGTCGATCAAGGCGATGCACCGAGCGATCATGTTGAGCAGCACATACCAGCAATCGGCGATGCCCGACGTGAAAACGCTGAAGGCGGACCCTTCGAACCAGCTTGTGGGCCGCATGAATCGAAGGAGATTAGAGGCTGAAGAGCTGCGCGACTCACTTTTGGCGGCGACCGATTCCCTGGATCTTGGCCAGCGCGGGTCGGCGACCAATGACCTTAATACGACCCGCCGCACGATCTATTTGATGACCAACCGGTCGGACCGGGGCAACTATCGCAGCCTATTCGATGCGCCGGACCCGACGACCATTGCGGACGGGCGATCGGATTCCACCGTCGCGCCGCAGGCGCTGTTCCTCATGAACCATCCGTTTGCGGCGGCTCGGGCAGAGGCGCTGGCAAAGCTGGCGCAGGGGCAGGAGACGCTCGATGACACGGGCCGTATCGAGTGGCTTTACCGCCGACTGTTTGCCAGGCCGCCGGCACCGGCGGAGGTGGCCGTGGGGATGAAGATGATTGCGCGCGGGTGGACGCAGTATTGCCAGATTCTGCTATGCACGAATGAGTTTGTGTATGTAGATTAGGAGTCCGACCCGGAGTTGCCATGTTTCATCGACCCTCTCCCTCGCGCCGGCAGATGCTGAAGAACTTCGCGGGTGGTTTTGGCATGGTGGGATTAGCGTCCGTGCTCGCGCGCGACGTGATCGGCGCCGACGCGGACTTGGCGCTCGCTACGCTGGCCAGCCCGCAAGCCAACCCTCTCGCCCTCCGCCCTCCCATGTATGCGGCGAAAGCCAAGCGGGTGATTTTTCTGTTCATGTCGGGCGGACCGTCGCACCTCGACTTGTTCGACTACAAGCCCCGGCTTGAAAAGGACAATGGCAAACCCCTTCCCTTCGATCTGCCGAAGCTGATCCGCACCAAAACAGGAAGCCTGCTGGCGTCGCCCTTCAAGTTCAAAAAGCACGGTCAGGGCGGCGTGGAGATGTGCGAGCTGTTGCCCAACCTCGCCACCCATGCCGACGAAATGTGCGTGATCAAATCGATGGTCGCCGACAACATCAACCACAACGGCGCCTGCCTGCAAATGAACACCGGGGAACAGGCGTTCTCGCGGCCGAGCATGGGGAGCTGGCTGCTGTATGGGCTGGGGACGGAGAACCAAAACCTGCCGGGATACGTCGTGCTGAGCCCGAATCAACCGGCCCAGGGCGCGCCCTTGTGGGGGAACAGCTTTCTTCCGGCGGCCTATCAGGGCACGCTCGTCACCGATCTGAAAAGCCCGATCGCCAATCTCAAGAATGCGAAGATGGCAACGGCCGAGCAGCGCGATCAACTGGACGCGCTGCAGGAGCTGAACAAGCTTCATGCATCCGAGCGCGAGGAGGACTCGCGGCTCAGCGCCCGAATCGCGAGTTTCGAACTGGCCTTTCGCATGCAGACCGAGGCGCCGGCGGCGTTTGATCTGGCGGATGAGACGGAGGCGACGAAGAAGTTGTATGGGCTCGACGATCCGACGACCGAAACGTTCGGCCGTCAATTGCTGCTGGCCCGCCGCCTTTCGGAGCGGGGCGTGCGGATGGTGCAGGTCTACCACACCGCCACCGCCAAGCGCAACAGTTGCCAACTCTGGGACCAGCACGGCAACCTGCGCGCCGAGCTTGCCGCCAACTGCGCCGCCACCGACAAGCCCATCGCCGGCCTGCTCGCCGATCTGAAATCGCGCGGCCTGCTCGACGAGACGCTGATCGTCTGGGGCGGCGAGTTTGGCCGTACACCCACCGCCGAGAACGCCGACGGCCGCGAGCACCACCCGTTCGGCTTCAGCATGTGGATGGCCGGTGGCGGCGCCAGGGGCGGGCTGGCCTACGGAAACACCGACGAGTTTGGGTTCCACGCCATCGAGAACAAGGTCCACGTTCACGACCTGCACGCGACGATCCTCCATCTGATGGGAATCGATCACGAAAAGCTGACATACCGCTACAGCGGCCGGGACTACCGGCTTACGGACGTGTACGGCAATGTCGTGAAGGGCGTGCTCGCGTGACACGCCGCAGCCGGTTCAGACCCGCGAAATCACCGCGGTGTTCCACATCCCGGGCAACTCGCGCAGCTCGTTTTTGCTGAAGCCGGCGCGCTCAAACATTCCCTTCAGGTCGGCAAACGTATACGCATCCCCACCCGGCGTATGCGCGAGCATCGTCAGGGCGAAGCTCGCCGCGCCCGGCAGCGTCACGCGGTCGTCCGCCGGGATGAATTCCACCGTTGCCAGCAGGCCACCCGGAGTAAGCTTCCCACGGAGACGGCGCAGCAGCCCCTCGTTGGTCGGAACATCGAAGTGATGCAGAAAATTCGGCAGGAGCACCACGTCGAAGAGTTCTGTGCCCAGATCCACTTCAAACGCGTCGCCCGCGATGACATCGTACCGATCATCAACGCCCATTCGGCGAGCATTTTCCTTGGCCACTTGCAGCACGGGCGCCCAATCCAGGCCCACGACGCGCGCCTGCGGGTTCTGTTTGGCGAGCGTGAGGCCGTATAGACCGTGGCCCGCGGCGATGTCCAGCACGCGGATGGGCCGGCGCCCCACCTCGCCAAGCACGATGCCGGCGAGCAACTGGGCCGGCATGGCCATCATCGGCGCCATAGCCCGCGCAAACTGCACCCAGATGGGGTGCTCCGGCGTGACCGTGTTTTGCGAGGCGGTGTTGCCGCCGTGCTGCACCGAATCGGTCAGGTGCTGGAAATGCTCGGTCGTCAGCGGCGACAGGAGAAACTCGATCGCGCCGCCCATGTATGCGGGCGACCGCTTGTCGAGAAAGGTCGCAGTGTCGGGCGTAAGGGTGTACCTGTTCCCGCCGTGCTTGGTGAGGAAGCCGAGGATGACCAGGTGATCGCACAGAATGCGGACTCCGCGATCGACGGGCGCCCCGATGCGGCGCGCGGCCTCCGCCAACAGGCCGCCACTTTCAGCAAGTGCGGTGAACAGTCCCAGCTCGATCGCTGATTTGATCGCGGCGGTGCGCTGATAGGCGTTCACGGTTTCGAAGAACAACGCGGGAGACGGTGGACGAGACTCCGACATACAAATGCTCCTTGGTTAAAGGGGCGGGCATCCTAACAACCCTGTGCTCCTACATGTAAGTTTTGCAGTAAGGGCGCTTCGCATTTTTCAAAAATCGAATGCGAAGCATATTAGGCGGCACGGGTGCCCGCATT
>JBBRIN010000279.1:0-5731 GCA_038221115.1 Tepidisphaerales bacterium | reverse complement strand
CAGGGGTTTGTGGTCGGCGTCCTCAATGCGCAGCACGGCGTCGAGGGGGGAGTAGAGCGCGCCGGCGCGGACGCTGAAGCGAAGGACTTCGCCTTTTTTGGCGGCGAGGGTGAAGCGGGCTTCTTCAGTGGAATTTAGCAGACGGCCGGTGATGACGATTGGAGCGGTGAGGGGGGGGAGGGGTTTGTCGGAGTTGCGCACATCGGTGTCGAGGAGTTGGGGGACGTCGGATACTTCGAGCGGGAGGAAGCCGTCGGGGCTTGGGGTGGTCAGAACGAGACGCCGCTGGTCGGGGGCGAGGGTGGTGGCATCTGCCGGGAGATGGGGCGAGGCCAGGTTGGAGCCGACGAGAGTGAGGTCGGCCTTCTGACCGCGCTGGACGGCGGCGGGGGCGGTGAATCGGGCGCAGGGGCCGGTGGTGAGGTGGAGGCGATAGAAGTCGTTCTTGCCGCCGGTGAGCTTAACGTCGGCGGCGGGCGGATAGGCGAAGGCGGAGACGCGGACGACATAGTCGGCAGATTTGGGGGCGCTGAAGGCCAGGAGGGGATCGAGGCCGAGGCCGTCGTGGGCGAAGGCGACCTCGATGCCGTCGGGGGCGAGGAGATGGAGCATCGGGTCCATGGGCGAGCCGAGGCGGCGGCCCTGGAGGCTGGCGACAAGGCGCTGGCCGGCGTCGAGGTGGAGAGAGTAGCAGTCGACGTCGCCGGACTTTTCGAGCTGGCCGTTGATGGTGACGGGGAGGGCGCTGACGGATTGCGCCTTGGTGGGTTCGTCGTTGGGTTCGGCCTCGAGGATCTCGCGCTCGTCGGAGACGACGAAGAGTTTGGGGGATGAGGAGCCGTCGGCGTTGTAGAGACGGACCACGTGCGGGCCGACGGGGCATTCCTTGTCGATCTGCACTTCGATCTTACTGGGCGCGGTGGTCGGCTTGAGGTGGATGGTGGGAGAGTCGGCCCACGCTTGGGGAGGCCAGGGGTCGAACTTTCCTTCAACTTTGATGGTGATGGGGGTGCCACGCTGAGCGCCGGGGGGGAAGAGGGAGTCGATGGTTGGGGGGACGGCTTGGCTGGACAGCGCGGTGAGAAGCAGGAAGAGGGGAATGGATCGCAACGAAAAATGAAAAATGAAAAATGAAAAATGAGGGGGGGTCAAGCGAAGAGTTCCTTGATCGGCGAGCCGCCGGTGACGAGTTGGACGGGGCGGCCTGTATTGGTGACCAGGTGCTGCGTCGGGTCGATGCCCATCTTGGTGTAGAGGGTGGCGGCGAAATCCTCGGGGGAGTGGACGTTGTCGGCGGCGTAGTAGCCCTTGGCGTCGGTGGCGCCCAGGACATAGCCGCGGGGGATGCCGGGGCCGGCGGCGAGGATGGACATCGCGTGGGGCCAGTGATCGCGGCCGGCGTCTTTGTTGACCTTGGGGGTGCGGCCGAACTCGCCGAGGCAGAGCACCATGGTCGATTCGAGCAGGCCGCGACGATCGAGGTCGGTGATGAGCGCGGCGAGGCCCTGATCGAGACCGCCGACCTGGGGACCCTTAAAACTCTGGAAGATCTTGGTGTGGTGGTCCCATCCGCCGCTGTAGCAGGTGACGAACGAGACGCCGACCTCGACGAGGCGGCGGGCGAGGAGCAGGCGCTGGCCGAAATCGTTGCGGCCGTACAGATCGCGCACGTCATCGGGCTCTTTGGACAGATCGAACGCGGCCTGCGCCTGGGGCGACGTGACGAGGCTCATGGCCTGCTGGTAGTTGCCGTCGAAGCCGACGGCCGGGTCTTCGGCGGCGGCGTCGGCGATGCGGGTGAGACGATCAAGCTGGCGGCGCAGCTCCTGGCGGTTGATATCGCGGCCGCTGGTGATCTGGGGCGGAAGGACGACGTCGCGGACCTTAAAATCTTTGCTGTTGGGCGAGCCCTTGATGATGAACGGGGCGTGGCGAGCGCCCAGGAAGTTGGGCCCGCCGGAGCGCGACATTTCCGGCGTCGTCATGTACGCGGGCAGTCCGCTGCGGATGCCGCGCTTCCACGAGATGACCGAGCCGAAGGACGGGTGGAAGGTGACGAACGCCCCGCACCCGACGGGCACGGGCGTCGGCGCGCCGGTCATCATGTAGTGGTTGCCGCCGCCGTGGTTGGGATCTTTGTGGCAGACCGAGCGGATGACGGTGAACTTGTCGGCCACCTGGGCAAGCTTGGGGATGGCCTCGGAGAAATGGATGCCGGGGACGATGGTGGGGATGGATTTAAGCTCGCCGCGGATATCGGCCGGGGCATCGGGCTTGGGGTCGAAGGATTCGTAATGACTGGGCCCGCCATCGAGCCAGATCAGGATGCAGTTGACGTTGGCCGGCGAGCACTGGCCGCTGGCGCGGGCGGCTTCGGCGGCCTGAAGGCGCCCGGCGACGAGGTCGGTGAAGCCGAGGCCGAGGAAGGCGCCGACTCCCAGACGCAGGAAGTCGCGACGGGGGGTGCCCTGGCAGTTGCGGGTGAGGTGGGGCATTCAGTTAGTGATAGGTTGGGGAGGGGGCGGCGTTGATGGATTGTTTGGAGGAAGATTTCGGGGTTGGCGGCTTTTCGTCCTTCACTGCCGTTCGCTTTAAGTTGAAGTCGAACCGACGAACGAATGCCATGCCCACGCGAGCGGGGGAAATTGGCAGGCCAACTCCGCCCACCGTTGGAATCGCGCAGCGGCGCGGTAGAATGCGCCCGATGAGCACCATCGAGTTGAGACACGAAGCCAAAGCCCTGATCGATGAAATGTCGCCCGCGCAGTTGCGGGTCGCGTCGGAGTTTCTCGCCTTCGTCAAGCAGCGTGAAGCCAACGCCGCAACTCTGGAGCTATTGGCCCTTCCGGGCTTCGAAAAATCTTTCGAGCGTGGCGTGAAAGACATCAAGGCCGGCCGCGTCAAGCCGTGGCGTCAGGTGCGGCCCCGTGTATAAGCTGGTCCTGTCGCGCGAGGCCGAGCGCTTTTACCAGCGATGCGACAGGCCCGCGTCGAGCAAGCTCGCGCGTTGCTTCGAATGGCTCGAGAAAGACCCGCGCGGCGGGAACAATATCAAAGCGCTCAAAGGAAAGTTCGCCGGGTCCTACCGCTACCGCGTCGGCGACCTGCGCGTCGTCTACACAATCAACGACCTCCAGGTCACCGTCTTCGTCATCACCATCGCCCAACGCGGCGACGTGTACGAATGAAGGGAGGGTGGCATCGTTGTCGCTGAGCGATATCGGGGCGGCATGCCCCTTGAGGGCCATTAATGGGTGACAGTGAACGGTCGTGATTCTCCCATTCGTCAGGGTCGCAGTCCGCGGAAGAATCTCCGATCCTCACCGCCGTCGGCGGCGCTGACGCTGGTGTCGGCGGTGACGACCGAGGGGCCGGTGCTTACGATGCAGTTCGATCGGGCGATCGATATCGCGGCGATGGAGGTGAGCGTCATCCGCATGGATGATGGGGTGCAGGGGTTTCGGTATGTCGGCGGGGGAACGCCGATCTTGGTCGATCCGGTGACGGTGCAGGTGGAGCTGGATGGGGTCGAGGAATATACCGGCCCCGATGTGCTGCTGAACGTCGCGGCGGGGAATGGGATCATCGCGGCCGGCGATGGCGCGGCCTGGGCGGGGGTGGTGGATTTGGTTTTGCCGTTTTCTTGAATAGTGCTGTGTGCTGGGTGCTGAGTGCTGAGTGCTGAGTGAATTCAACTCAGCACTCAGCACTATTCCTCACACTGCCTCTACTGGGCATCGAAATGTTTTTTCATCCAATCGAACATGTCGTTGGATAGTTCGCGCATGCCGCCGGGGTAGTCGGTGTCCATGTGGCGGACGCACTCGACGCCGACTTTGTCCATTTCCTCCTTGAGGTGCTTGCCGAAGTTGGCGTGGTGGATGTTGCCGGGGACGTTGTTCTTTTCGCTGTGGTACACGAAGACGGGGACATCGTCCCTGGTCAGGTGGGTGATGGGGGAGGCGTCCTTGAGGCGGGCGTCGAGGGAGGCGTCGATCGGGTCGGTGTCCCAGTTGAACGTGTTGGGCAGGCCGTGCAGCTTCTTGATCGCGCCGACATCGTAGGCGTTGCCGGGGACGATCCTGCG
This sequence comes from Tepidisphaerales bacterium, assembly GCA_038221115.1. Classification (GTDB taxonomy): domain Bacteria; phylum Planctomycetota; class Phycisphaerae; order Tepidisphaerales; family Tepidisphaeraceae; genus JANXVV01. Next base: position 1,644 of record JBBRIN010000279.1, on the reverse strand, counting down.
GATCTCGCGCGGGTCGTAGGTACACTGCAACTCCCCCACCAGGGCGCAGGTGAGGCGAGTGGATTGGCGGAGGATGGGGTCATCGCTCCTGGGGTCGGCCAGGTCATCGTGAAAGGCGAGCCAGACGGAGATGCCGGCACCGGCCGACCCGCCGGTGGCGGCGATGCGCTTGGGGTCGAGGTTCCACTTGTCGGCATTGGAGCGGAGGAATTGAACGGCGCGGGCGGAGTCGAGCATCTGGGCGGGGTATGGGGCGACGGTGGAAAAGCGGTATTCGATCGACGCGACCGAGATGCCGGACTTGAGGCAGCGATCGAGAAGAACGCCGTTGATGTTGGACTTGTCGCCGGCGAGAAAGCCGCCGCCGTGGATGTTGACCAATAGCGGTGTGGGCTTGTCGGATTTGGCCTGCCAGAAGTCGAGGAGGTTGGCCGCGTAGGGGCCGTACTTGACGTTGGCCTGCATCGGCGCGACGGATTGGTGCCGGGTGGTGGGTCGGACGGGGGGGTTCGTGGATTTGGGCTGGGCGAAAGCCGGGGAAGCGAGCAGGAGGCAGAGGAATAAAGCCAGGTGGCGGGGGGTCATGGGATCCTCGAAGTGAATATTGCGTCGTCGTTTGCAGCGAGTCGATTGAGTAAACGGTGATTGGGCAGGGGTATTGCGAATGACTTCTTTTAAACACGGGCGGGACGCCCGTGCCACGGGGATTCCTTTCGATCAGTGGTTAAAGACGAATTCGGCGGAGTTGAGAAGGGCCCACAGGAGGTCTTCGATGGCGGATTCGCGGGTGGCGCTGGAGGGGGTCGGGGCGGTGAAGGCGGCGGTGGCGATCTGGCGCTCTTGCGGAGTGGGGTAGCGGCAGAAGGTGGAGAGGTAGAGATCGGTGACGATGTCTTGCGGCGCCTTGGGGCTTTTGGCGAGGGCCGCCGCGCGGCCGGTGGGATCGGTGATGCGGGTCATCAGGCGGCTGGAGTTCATGAGGTGGAGGGCCTGGACGATGTTGCCCTCGTGGTCGCGCTCGCAGGGGGGATCGGCGCTGGGGTTGGGGCGGCCGAAGGCGTCGAGGAAGTCGGAATCGAGGCGGTTGTTCCAGGCGAGAACGGCGCGCGAGCCGGGGGCGAGGCCGGGGAGGTTTTCGCGGACGCCGGTGATGGTGGAGACGGCGTCGAGCATGACCTCGGCGGAGGGGCGGCGGCGGTAGGAGCGGGAGAAATTTTTGGTGTCGCGGATGTTGGTATCGTTGGGGAGGGAACTGAGTTGATAGGTTTGGGAGCGCAGGATGGTGCGGATGAGGTGCTTGAGGTCGTAGCCGTGGGCGATGAAGTCCTGGGCGAGGGCGTCGAGGAGAGGCTCGTTGCCGGCGGGGTTGGAGGTTCGGATGTCGTCGACGGGGTGGACGATGCCGCGGCCCAGCAACTCCGCCCAGACGCGGTTGACGAGGGCGCGGGCGAAGAAGGGATTGTCGGGACGGATAAGCCAGTCGGCGAGAGCGATGCGGGGATCTTTGGCGTCGTCATGCGGCGTGACGGCGGTGGAGTCGGGCGCGCGGGGATGCATGACAGCGCCGCTGACGGGGTGTTTTACTTCGCCAGCACCGGGGACGGGGGGGGCGAACCAGACGTATTCGGGCTCGCCGGAGATGGG
>JBBRIN010000278.1:0-5752 GCA_038221115.1 Tepidisphaerales bacterium | reverse complement strand
CTCTGGATCAAACATGCGCACATCCAATCCCCTGCGTTCAAATCGTTCGGGGTCTGATACGCGGCTCGAGATACTGTAGTCCATCCCGGGCACCAGCTGGCATGAAACGGCTACCCACCGCTTCCGCCCTGCCGGATCATTCCCTTCCAGGCCTGCCACTTTGATGGCGACTGCCAGATCTTGGTCACGCTTCAGGCCAGCGAGGACGTCCAGCGCCCCGAACTTCGATTCGCCGCGAAGTTCCCCCCATGCCACGTCCTCAACGGCAACCAACCTTCCTGCGACGGCGAACGCCGTCACCTGCCCGCGCGCGTAATCCTCTCCGTCGAGGTTGGTAATGCCGTCCCCGAGGCGTTCGCGCTTGGCATAGAGCTTCCGCACCAGCGCTGTGTCGGGCGACTTCGCTGCGGCCGCGAACGTCCCCAGGCAGGCGGTCAACATCCAACTGCTGCGTGGTTTGGCTTCGGTGCCGTCGGCGATTGACTGCGTCAGTTCGCCGGCAGCCTTGAGCGCTGTGGGCAGGTTGGACATCGACAACGACCTGAGAGCATAAACTCGGTATCGCTCGGGGCTGACATCATCGCCACCGCGTACCACATCGGTCCAAAGAGGCGTCCTTCCCATCACCGTGCGGAATGCCGCGTCGAGGGCCACAGGCTTGTCGGCCTCGAACAGCGCGTCCAAGTATGCCGCCCACTGGCCCAGGTTGACCCTCCGCCCGTGGTCGAGCGCGCCGCCCATGACTACATGAACGCGGTCGGTTCCGGTCCACGGATCGTTCACGAGATTCAGCAAATCGGCGGGCTTTACCTTCCGCCTTTCATCGGGGGTCGCGAACCGCAGCACGGCCGCACGGTAAGAGTTGAGCCTGACCTGGGCGACGGGTTCCAGCAGTGCCGACCGCATCTCCGGGCTCTGTCGCAACGAGTAGGCCGTCAGAAGTTCTGACACGTCCACGCGGCGCATCAGACTGGGGCCGGCAGCCAACAGATTCCCCTCCTTGGACGATGGGGACGTGAGAAACTGAACGAGATCTTCCCGGTCTTGTCGGCTGACGTCGGGCTTTGCCCCATCCAAGTAGCCTGCAATCTGGTGGAACTGGTTGTCCGGCATCGTCGGCCAGTACTCCGCGACCCTGAGCAATTCGCGAAAGCTCATCGGCCGACTCAGCCCGAGCGCCCGGCCGATCATGAAGAACTCTTTCTGCGACAAGCCAAGAATTCCTCGCTTGGCCACGTCCTTGGGCGTCCGGGGGTCGAGTGTCGTATCAACGTACGACCGCAGCCGAGTCCGCGATGCATCGTGGCCATTGAGGACCAATCCCGCTACGAGCAACAGCTCCCTGCGGTCAACACGCGCGAGATCGTCCGGCAGGAATACCGCGATCGCGTCAAGCAATGGGGCCGCTATCCGGTCACTCGTCGTCCCGACCAGGATGCTGCCGCAGTCCGACAGCAATGAATCCCTCGCATCGGACGGCAGGTCCATGCGAGCGTGTCGAAGAATTCGCTGCTCGACGATTGCCGCTGCCTCGGACGAAACCTTGTCAACACGCTCCTTAAGAAGCGAACCTGTCAACCGAACGCCGCCATCGGCGTCGGAGCGCTTCTTTAGAAGTTCCAGGGTCGACGCCACCACCTTTGTTGGCTTCGACGCGTGTTGCGTCGAGTTGTGGCCGACCCCTCGTGCTGCCTCCGACGGCCGTGGCGGCACTGTCGCGGTTGGCGCAACCGCACCGAGATCCGAGTCCGCGATGAGCGCCTGCCTGCCCGGCGCTCTGGATGGCCCCGGCTTCGGAGTCGCCTCAGCAGTGCTGACTGCGCCCTCCGGATGTCGGTCCAGTTCAATCGGTTCGACTACGTCCGGTGCCGGCGGGGAGAAAGACATCACTTCGTCCATTTCGGATTGTCTGGAGAGTGTCCGGGCGACGAAGCCGAGTCCGGCAAGGAGTATAATACCAGCCGCTCCAGCAGTGATGATGCGGCGCGCTACCGGTGAGGCGACACGTTTGGCCAGAACGGCGTCCACCCAGCGAAGTCCGGGTATGAGCGTGTGCTTGAGGGCTGAAAGGAAAGATCTCGCCCAGCTATTCAACGACCAAGCCATATTGCCTCCGAAATCCATGGCACGCAGCCCCGGGCGCGGACTGAATCTCGCAGTGAGAGTTCAGTCCACGGCCATCAGGACATGCTTGAAAGGAACCTTCTCGGGCTCGCCCGCGCCGCGCAACCGCGCAAACCAGCGCTCCGCCTTCTCGGGATCGGGTGGCACGCCGAGGCCCTCACGGTAGATGTAGCCGACGTTGAACATCGCCGATCGGCTGTTCTGCTCTGCGCCTTTGAGCGACCAGCGAAGGCCTTCGGCGTAGTCTGTCGGGAACCTTCCGAGCCCTTCGAGGTAGTGGATTGCCAAGGCGTAGGTGGCGTTGGGTTGTCCCAGGTCGGCGGCACGAACGTATAGATCGCGGGCCTTCTCGACGCTCTTGTCGGGAAACCCGTAGGTCCACATCCGGTCGTAATACATGCCGAGCATGTAGATGGAGGCTGCATCCCCCCGGTCTGCCGCTTTCTGGACCCATTCCAACCCCTCCCGCGCGCGGCCCGACTCCCGGTCTTCCACGAGTTGGCCCAGGTTCCGCATCGCCGGCACGTACCCTGCCTGAGCCGCGTTGACGTAAAGCGCGTAGGCGGCCATCTCGTCCGTGGCGACGCCGCGGCCCCAGAAGTACATCACGCCGAGATTGCAGGTGGCCGCCGGGTGACCCTTGCCCGACGCCTCGGTCAACAGCTTTAGGGCCGCCTTCTCGTCCACCCGGCCGCCGAGACCTTCGGCAAGCATCACGGCCAGGTTGTTCTTGGACCCCAGGTGGCCCCGGTCGGCCGCGTTCGCATACCGCTCTCTAGCCGCCGTCTCGTCCTTCGGCACGCCGTCGCCGCGGGCGTACCGAATCGCGTCGCGAAACGCCGCCTCAGCGACGGGCTCCGACGGCCGTTCGGGGGATTGGGGAGTACCGCCGCCCGTGGAGGCGGCGTTCGTGTCCGTCCGGCCACGAACGACCAAGCCGACGAGCACGGCGACTCCAAGCGTCGCCCCCACGGCCGAGCCCACGAGCGTTTTCGAATACGGCATTTGCAGTGGCATCACCTGCTCCCCTGTGACGCTGGGGACAACTTGCCTGCTCCGTTCTCGCTCACACGGCGAGGTCTCGGGGTGCCGTCCAAAAGGTGGCATAGCGAAGCGGGCGGGCACTCCGCAAGAGCCACGGATTGACGCTCGAAGCGCTCGGGCGCGCCGCGGGGGTCGGCTACAAGCACATCGCCGAGATCGAGCGCGGCGTGAAGGTTCCCTCGTTCGACGCCATCGAGCGACTTGCCAAGGCGTTGAAGGCCGAGCTTTACGAGCTGTTCCTGCCGGAGAGGCTGCCGGGCGGAGATTCGGACCGCAACCTGCGGGTACTGATCGCGGGCATCGAACGACACGGGACGCCGGAGATGAAGCAGTTCATGGCCGACGTGCTGGCGGCAGCCCAGAATCTAGCTCGATCCGCATGATGGCCGGATCCACTTGTAAGAGTGGTTTCCATTCCCCCAGGGTTCACTCCGATCCATCTCCGTTGTGGTCCTTAGCCCTCCGAAACGCGACTTTTTGCAACAAGCGCGGGGGACGTACGCGGCGTTGGACTGAGCGGTGGCCCGCCCTGTGGACACCCCGGAATCACGCGATCCGCCTGCCGGTTCAATCATCGCGATGAGTCGCATCCCTGCGACGAAGGCGAAATCACGTCCTGACACACGGGACGTCTCGAGCCCCATCCCACATTTCGCGGTGATCCCGGGTCGGCACGGCCGATAGCTGGGGCCGCCATCCATCCATCAAGCAGACCTCCGCCTCAAGAGCTTAATAACTGACGAAAACGCGTCATATTAACTTGTAGGGAATCCTATCTACCAACCGTCCGAGAGAAGGGAGGTTCCACACAGAACCACAGGTCCGAAGTCCGCCCGCTGACGACCGACGCTGTCATAACGGTCATTCACCGATGCGAGGCGTTGAGCGGTCGCTCCGTTTCCGGCATGCCGTTGTGTCAGCATCGCAGTCATTCGCTCGCGCCCGGGTTCCAACCGAACCCGGGCGTTCTACTTTTTAGGAGAACTCGTATGAGCAATCAGAACCCGAACGGTTCCCACGTCCGCCCCGTGTACGCCAACCTTGGGCTCCGGCTGATGCTTCAGGAGAACGGCCTGATGGCCGCCCTCAAGGCCCCCGACGGCCATATCGACGATCGCTTTTTCCCGACGGCGTTCCCGCCGGTGCCAGGACGCCTGCTGGAGGAGACCGGGGGCTGGCTCCGGGCCGTGTGGCGCAGCCATGAGAAGTGCGGCCTGTGGCTCCTCTACCTCAACCCGCCCAAGGCCCAGTGGCGCGCCTACCTGCCGCCGCAGATGGCCGACGCCCGGGACGTCCGGTACAACGCCAGCTTCCCCGGGGTCGAGCCGCCAACGCCCGACCTGCGGCTGGCCGGCTCGTTCCTGACCTGCCCCTTCGACGACCACGACGAGATCATCCCCCGGCTGCCGCCGTTCGACGGCCTGCACTTCACGACCAACTTCCAGTACGGCTGGCTGTACGTCCGCACTTTCCTCGTCATCGACGGCGAGGCGCAGGCGGTGCGCGCCGGCGACTGGATCCAGGACGACCCCGCCCGGTCGGTCGGCAACGGCTTGGCCGATCGCGTCTGGACCGTCGAGCAACTCGATCGCCTCTGACCGATCGCATCCCCTACCGAAGGAGTCTAACGATGAAGAAAAACCCCGAAACGGGGACACGCCGGCGTGCGCCGGCGCGCCGGCAACGTCAAGGCACAGGACCAGGGTACGCAACGCCCCAGATTCGCACGAAGGGCTTCCGTTGGGCGCTTCGCGGGCAGTGTCCCTGGAGATACCTGGGCCGGTGACCGGAGAGAAGATTTCCGAAGAAAACATAATCGCTTGATTACTGGAGTTCCGTCGTTAACTTTTCGGGATGGCGAATCCAGAACTTCCCATCCCGAGCGACGGTGAGACGGCCGAGATGCCGTCGCCCGAGGACGCTCAGTTCCTCGTCCGCTCCGTGATCGAGCGGGCCGAGGCCGACGCCGCACTGCTTGCGGCCTTCTGCAAGAACCTGGGCCTGAAGCCCAAGAAGCCCGCCGACCGCCCCTGCGAGATCGATCCCGCCATCGTCCCCGGCCTGCGAAAGCTGACCGCGGCCATCCGCCTCTCCCTATGGGAGTCGAGCGGGCTCGACAAGCACATCAAGCGTCCGCTGCCCAAATCCGACGACGTGCTAGCCGACCTGTGCCGGAATCGAAACCCGGAGCAGGAGAGGTTCCCGGCCGGCCAGGTCGGGCGCGACGTATTCGGCGCATGGTTGTGGGAGATGGCGTGGCGACCGTTGGATGGGTCGGCGGCGGACGTCGTGATCAACGCCGTCGACGGCAACGCAGTCTTGGACCCGGTGGCGGAACTGATCTGGCAGTTCCGCCACCTCGTCCAACCAGCAGAGTGATAACGATGATCGGTCGTAAACCAAATGAAGCCCGTACCTACCTGCGCCGGAGCACCGGCAAGCAGGAGTCCGGCATTTACACACACCTCGAATGGGCCATCAACGAGGCCCGCAAGTGCGGCGTCCGGCTAGACGCCGACCGCCGTGACCTTGACCACATGCTCCAGCATGGTCTTTCCCAGTACAAGGGGATCTGCCTCGACAG
>JBBRIN010000277.1:0-5752 GCA_038221115.1 Tepidisphaerales bacterium | reverse complement strand
TGGAACCCGCGAGCTGTCCAACAGAAGCTCACGTATCCGTTCGCGCGCGATTTGCTGGTCCGGTTTCTGATGCCGTGGAACACAGCGGCGTCCTTCTTCAGCGACTTTGACCGTAGCGATCTTCTTGCCGGCATCTTTCAGGAACAGCTTTTCACCCGCAAAGGCCGCGCGCTGACGTTCGCGGATCTCCGAGCCGACCGCCCGCGCCTTTTGATCAACGCCACGGATCTTCAGTCTGGGCGCCGGTTCGTATTCTCGGATGACTCGTTTGACGATCTGAACTCGGATCTGGCCCGTTATCCGATAGCGTGGGCTGTGGCCGCCAGCGCCGCCGTTCCAGTGCTGCTGCATCAGGTCACGCTCAGGGATTACTCCACGGCGTTTAAGCAATACCGCCATTTCATCGACGGCGGGATTGCGGACAATCTTGGCATCCAAACGCTCATTGAAACGTACAACGCGCAAAACCAGGCGGCCGCCGAGCAACACCAGCCGGTGCCTTACCCGAAGGGGGCGATCTTCATCGTGCTCGACGCGAAAACGCGATTCAACGCACGCCTTTCGGACAAGGGCGACATTGATTTTCTGGAGTCGCTCGAGTTTGGCTCGGGCCTCACGAGCACGGCGCTTCTCAATCGCGCGTCCTCCGCGACCATGGCGGATTTGATCGTCAAATACTCGCCGGCCGAAACCACCGCGGCCATGCTTCGCCAACAGATCGCGGACCTGCAAACCAAGGGCTACCTTCATACCAAGGACATTCATGGCCACGACGTTCACATCGTTCATATCGCCCTGGACCATGCCAACGCGTTGGCTCATGCGCCCTATCAAAACTTCAGCGAGTCGCTGGACAACATCGCCACGTACTTCAGCATTGCGCCGACCGACGCTTACAATCTGTACCAGGCTGCGGAGCTGCTCATGCGCGAGAAGTACGAAGCTGTTTTGAAGCCGCTTGCCGATGAATTGAATCGGCGGTCGGGTCCCTGAGCTTCTCCTCTTCAGCGGGCCAAAAGAGTTATCCGATCGCGAAGAATCTCTTGATCCTCGCCAGCAAGTCACCCTGCACGTCTGCTACCCGGCGGCGCTTCGCCTCTGCGGTAAGGTTCTCAGTCAGCGCATCCAGCTCCACCTTGCGCCGGGCCAGCAGATGGGAGATGGCTTCGGCGATCTCGGGCCGGCTCTGAATGATCCCGTCGAATGATGACTTGTCCAGACGGTAGCACACCACGTCGGACAGCGCGGTCACGCTGGCTGTGCGCGGCTCGCCGGTCATCATCCCCATTTCGCCGAACACGTCGCCCTCTGCCAACCTGGCCACCACGCGGCGCTCTGCCTCGACGGCCACGCTGACCTCCGCGTGCCCTTTGGTGATGACGTACAGATAATGAGCCTCGTTCCCCTGTCGCGTAATGGCCTCGCCGCGGCGGAACGGCGCCACGGTCAATTCCGCCGCCAGTCTCTCCCGCTCGGCGACCGTCAAGGGTTCCAGCAGCGACACGCGTTTGAGCGCCGCGACGCGCCGGGCCAACTCCCGCTGCTGCTTGCGCTCGTCGCGGCCACGGCCCTCCATGGTCATGAACACGCTCTGGGCGGGGATGGACAAGCTGATGCCGGCCCGCTGGAGCGATACGTAGATGCGAGTGCGCACCTCCGAACTGGTGGGAGAATCCTTGTCGAAGTCGCGGAGCCAATATCTGACGGCGTACGCACCATAGCTCTCCTTGAACTCATTCAAAATGCAATTAGGCGCCGGCGTCGCCGCCACGTTGGGGATCGGGTCTGCCTGGAGCGCGCGTTCGACCGCGTCGATCACTTCGGCCGGAGGATGCCTGAAGTCGACGTTGAAATGAACCCACATGCGGTGGAGCTTGGGCGATCCCTGGCGGCGCCCGAGCACGGTGACCTGAGATTTCATCAGGACGCTGTTTGGGATGACGACCGTGTCCCAGTTTCGGGTTTCGACCGACGTTTGCCGCCAGCGCACCTCGCGTACGAGGCCTTCGACGTCGCCGACCTTGATCCAATCGCCTTCGGCAATGCTGCGTTCCATCTGAAGGGCGACGCCGCCCATGACGTTTCCGAGAGTGTCCTGCAAACTGAACCCGATGACGGCGGTGACCACGGCGCTGGTGGCGACGATGCCGCTGAGGTTGACTCCGTGCCGCGAGAGGAGGATGAGGGCCGCCACGACGTATGCCACGCCGAGCAGGGTATCGTGCAGGATGGGGGCGGGCCGGAGCCTTACCGCGCCAAGCGCGACGCGAAAGATGAAGACGCCGGCGAGGTTGACGACCGAGGTTGCCAGCAATAACTGCGAAACGAAATGAACGCCGCGATAGCCTGCGGCCCCGTCGGAGACTCCTCGATCCAACAGGAACCCGCACAGAAGCATGCCGACGGCCGACAGGGCCACGAGCACGATCGCCACCCGCAGGCGCCGGCGGGACTGGGGCACGGCGGCGGTTAGGGCGAACGCGGCGGCGATGGATGCGAGCAATACCCAGTGGTACTGGCCAGCCATGCCGGCGGCGGATTGAACGTTCTGCCAATAGGTCATGGTCGAATGCTATGGGACATGGCCTTGTCGCACCACCGGTCACATTCCCTCGACCGCTTGGCTTGAAATGGCCGATAATATCCGCAAGATCGGAGGCCCTGACATGTTACGATTGGTAGTGGACGACGAGACCGACGTGAACCCGACAGATCCAGACCCCCGCTCAATGGCTGACAAGGACCGCGCGCTCGACACCGATGCGAACGAATTACGCTCAGGGGGCCAGCGGCGCAAGCGAAATTCGCTGCGGCCCGAGGCAGTGGAGGTTGCGGCTGATCTCTCGGTGGAGGAAGCCGCTGCTGGTGACGACGGGCCGGTGGACGATGCGTCGGATGCGGCCGATTCCAGCGACGCGGGGGATACTCAGCTCGATCTCAATTTGCTCGAGGCGCTACTCTTTGGGACGCAGCACCCGCTGACGCCGGGCAGGCTGGCGGAGCTGCTGGAACTGCCGACCTCTGGACCTGTTCGCAAGGCGATCAAGACGCTGAATGCCGCGTATGAGCAAACGGAGCGATCGTTTCGGATTGAGCAGGTCGCGGGCGGTTACCAGATGCTGTCGCTGCCGGAGTTTGGGGATGCGCTGAAGAAGCTTCACCAGAAGGAAACTGACTCGAAGCTGACGAAGGCTGCCTTGGAAACCCTGGCGATTGTGGCGTACAAACAGCCGATTCTTCGCGCGGAAGTCGAGGCGATTCGGGGTGTTCAGTGCGGCGAAACGATTCGTAGCCTGATGGAAAAGCATCTGGTCAGGATCGCCGGGCGCGCTGAAGAGCCGGGACGCCCGATCCTTTATGGCACGACCAAACGGTTCCTTGAGCTGTTTGGGCTCAACTCGCTTAAAGATCTTCCGCAGAACGAAGAACTTACGCCGCGGCCGGAATAAACCTTCCGAGTGAATGGGTCGCCTGAACCTTCGGGGTATTCCTGATTCGAAAAATCGAACGGCTCGTGTTTTGGTCTTTTCGTCTTTCAGGTGTTTTGGGGGGTAGGAAGATGAAATTCTCATGACGCGCGCGTATGGAACGACAACATGACGTGCATTTATTGCGTGTCTTGGTGGAGGAACATGTTATTATATAGACGCACGAGATAGGGGAATGTTTGGGTTATTTTGGAAAAATTGTTTGGGGGTGTCTGCATGGGGAGGAGACGGACCAGCGGTGCGCCCGGGCTGGGACAACCCGGCTCCGAATGGAATTGGGGGACCGCGACCGGCGGTCGCGGCTTTACGAAGAGGGATTAGTTGTTGGGCGGGTGGTTGGGGGGGCTTGGGAGGTGAGGCGAGACCAGGCGGCGTCGTCTTCGAGGTCGACGGCACCGTTGGCCTTGGCCCAATCGAGGAAGCCGTCGGGGGGAGAGTGGAGGGCGTGGAGGTTGGCCAGCTTGATGGATTTGATGGAGCGCCAGTCGCGGATGTTGGAGAGGTCGGATTGTCGGAGGTCGGCCTCGTCGAGGGTGACGCCGGTGAGGGTGGCGTTGGCGAGGTTGGCGGAGGTGAGATCGGCGTCTTTGAGATTGGCATCGAGCAGGTTGGCACCGCGAAGATCGACGCTGCGCAGGTTGGCGGAGCGGAGGGTGGCGCCTTCGAGATTGGCGTAGCGGAGGGTGGCGCCTTTGAGGTCGGCGCCGCGGAAGTCGGAACGGCGGAGGTCGGCGTTGATGAGTTTTACCTCCTGGAGGTAGGCATCGGCGCAGTCCACGCCGACGAGGGGGACGTGGTCTTCATTGAGTTCGTGGAGGGCTTCGATGCGGCCGCCGGAGCCGCCCTTGCCCTGGGCGGTGTTGATGACCTGCCAGGCCTGGTAGTGCTTCTGTTTAAGGCGGTCGCCGGCATCGGCGAAGTAGAAGATGACGGCGATGAGGATGGAGAAGGAACCGACGTATTCGAGGACTTCGAAGATGGACCACTTGCCCAGGAAGTAGGCGGCCCACTCGCCAAGCCAGTTGGCGAAATAGAGGGGGATCAGATAGCGGTGGAGCGTCTTGCGGCGGAATTCGTGCCAGGGTTCGGGGGGGCGGCGGTGTTTGAAGATGTAGGGCAAGGTCGCTCCGGCGCGAAATGACGAATGACGAAATTCGAATCCACCAAGGAATAACGAATGACGAAATTCGATTTCACGAATGAGAGGATCGGGGGCATTCTAGCATTCGCGATTCGTCATTGATTCGTGAATTCGAATTTCGTGCTTCGTGATTCGTGCGCGCATCACCCTCCCGTCTCAAACCCCGGATACAACGTCATTCCGCCGTCGATGAAGAGGGTGGTGCCGGTGATGTAGTCGGAGTGGTCGGAGGCGAGCCAGACGGCGGCGCGGCCGATGTCTTGCGGTTCGCCGATGCGCTTGTAGGGGATGAGGCGCATGAGCTTTTCGTAGGCTTGGGGGGTGGACCAGGCGTCTTTGTTGATGGGGGTGCGGATGGCGCCGGGTCCGATGGAGTTGACGCGGATGCGATGGGGGGCGACTTCCTGGGCGATGGACTTCATGAGAAGCATGACGCCGCCCTTGGAGGCGGCGTAGTTGGCGTGGCCGGCCCAGGGGATGACCTCGTGGACGGAGGACATGTGGATGATTTTGCCGGCGGCGCAGGAGACGGAGGGCACGACGCCGCGGCGTTTGAACTCGCGGATGGCCTCGCGGGCGCAGAGGAACTGGCCGGTGAGGTTGACGTCGATGACCTTCTGCCATTGCTGGAGGGTCATCTGGTCGAAGGGGGCGTCCCATTGCATGCCGGCGTTGTTGACGAGGATGTCGATGGTGCCGAAGGCGGCGCGCATCTTATCGAACATGGCGGCGACGTCGGCTTCTTTGGAGACGTCTGCCTGGTGGATGTAGGCATCGGAGCCGAGGCGGGCGGCCTCGGTGGCAACGGCCTGGGCTTCATCGTCGCCCTTGAGGTAGTTGACCACGACATCGGCGCCGGCGTGGGCGAGAGCGATGGCGCAGGCCTTGCCGATGCCGGAGTTGGCGCCGGTGACGAGGGCTTTTTGGCCGGCGAGGAATTGGGGGATGGCGACGTCGGGCATGTGGATATTGGCTAAGGAGGTGGGATCGGGTTGGGGGGGCATTGGGCCTCGGGTTCAGGGTTCAGGGTTCAGGGTTCAGGGTTCAGGGTTCAGGGTTCGGGGTTCGGGGTTCAGGGTTCAGGGTTCAGGGTTCGGGGTTCGGGGTTCGGGGTTCGGGGTTC
>JBBRIN010000276.1:0-5769 GCA_038221115.1 Tepidisphaerales bacterium | reverse complement strand
GCCTGGCAAAAAATCGTCGATCGATCCAAGGGCGACCCCGAAGCCGGCCGCCGCATCTTCTTCCACCCCGCCGGCCCCGCCTGCTCCCGCTGCCACACCCTCGAAGCCCGCGGCCGCCCCATCGGCCCCGACCTCTCCATGATCGGCCACTCCCAATCCGCCGACCACATCCTCGAATCCATCCTCGACCCCAACCGCGAAATCGCCCCGCTCTTCACCCTCTGGACCATCAAAACCAAATCCGGCCAAACCATCGACGCCATGCTCCTTCGCCGCGACGGCCAAGCCAACGAAGTCTACGTCGACAACACCGGCGCCGAAATCACCCTCAAAGAACCCGACATCATCGACCGCAAAATGCGCAAGGAGTCCCTCATGCCCACTGGCTTGGTCCAAGCCCTCACCGACCAGGAACTCCGCGACCTCATCGCCCTCTTAACCCAAAAACGCTGACCCTCGCTCCCCATCTCACAACGCTCCCCCATTCCCCCCGCGCGCCCCAAATCCTTTCACGTTTAGCCGGTCTCGCTCGCGAGCCGCGTCCAGGTGAACCATAATAAGACCCCTCTCAAATTTTTTAGCCGGGTCGCTCGCGACGCGTGTCCAGGTGCCACACCGACACACTCCCTCCTCATCAAAACGAAAAACTACCTCTTTGATACCCCCCCCCGACTGCGTATCGATGATATCCGCCACCCCATGATTGCCCACGATCAAATACGCATTCCCCCTCCGCCCCAACCTGAAAGCATAATCCCTGCTGAATGAACATGAATCATAAATTGACGGAGCCCTTCGAACGTCATCTGATTCGTGAGCATTCGTGAGATTCGTGGACGTTACCTGTGCAAGGTCTTCCGTTCCCGACGTGCAAAACCGTCGCGACGCGCCGAAGTCTTTCGCGACTCGAATACCAACACGACACGCGGCCATGCCGCCGAGAATGCCGGCGTTACAATCGTGTAATGGATGCTGATCGGTTTCGGCTGGCGATTACAAACGGCCTCGGACGGCCAATCCTCTGGCTGCGCGACAACCCCTGGCAACCTCATGCCGATGCCATCGAAAATGTCTGCCGCCACAACACCGCCTACGACCCGCAGTGCGAGGGCAGTCGCGCCGCGTACGTCCATGAGATCGTTGCCCTCACCGACGCGCCGCAGCACTTCGCCGACCTGACCGCCGCGGCGCTCATGGGTCAGCAAGAAACATACTGGGACACGGACCACCTGTTCCGGTTAGCGCGGCTCTTCGCGGAGGGCGGGCACGCCGCCTCACGCACGGCAATCTACCAGAAGTTCACACGTCACGACGCACAGGAGCCGTTCATCGGTGCCGGGGAGGTTCTGGCGCTCGATGGTATGAACGGGCTGATCTTCGTCCTGGAGCAAATCGGGGACTATCTGGAGCACCATCCCGACTACTGGGAAGACGATGCACTCCTTCAAGAGGCCGAGCAGATGCTGGGGCCGCACGTCAGAGCGGCGGTGCAGGACGCAGCTACCGAATCCCCGCCCATCCAGCGGTATCTGGACGCCGTGAACGCCCTGAAGCTCGAACGGGCCGCATCACGGGAGTACGCCGAAAACTACCGCGACCTGCCATACGCGCAGCTTCGGAAGAAGATCATCGCCGCAAGCGGTGATTTCGCGCGAGGCTGGTTGTTCAGTTGGGGTAAAGACGCCAGCGACGATGCCTTGCGCGAGGCGGCAGCGGACCTGCTTCTCGAAACGGACGAGAAGATGCTGCCCGCCTACTTGCGCATCTTCCGCAATCGCGCGTTTCCGCTTGAACATCACCGGCTCATCCAACTCGCGCACTCGAGCAATTCGGAGCTGAGAACCGCAGCCCTTAGAGCTTTGCGGCACGTGAAGGACCAGTCGGTCCGGACGTTCGCGGTCGATCGAATGATGCGCGGGCATGGTGGCGGAGACGTCGTTCGGCTGCTGGCGAAAAACTTCGCCCCAAACGACGAACGCCTCATCGAGTCGGCGCTCGAACGACCGGCGGATGAGGACGAATCTCACTGGATCGCCCACGCCGCCGTTGAGGTGTTCGAGGCGAACCTGATGGCCGACGCGATGCCGTCGATGCTGGCGGTCTATGAACGATGTCGCTGTTCTATATGTCGCGCAGCGGCGGTGAAGGTTTTGATCGGCCGGCGGAACGCACCATCGTGGATGCTGGAAGAGTCGCTCTTCGATTCCGATCCGCATATCCGTGAGATGGCCGCAACAGCGAAACCCTCACGCTGACGGGCAAGCGATGAAACGGCCACCGCGCCGCTAGGCAATCCACCCGCCATGCTCAATGCACCATTCCCCCGCGCCATCTTTCCAATGATGCACCCGTAAACTAATGTGAATAAACAACTTACACCACAATGCACCATTTACCCAAAAAACGCCAAAAATGGTGCATTATGGTGCAAAATGATGCATCCGCCTCCCTCCATCCTCACTCCCCCAACTCCTTCACCCGCAAATTCCGAAACTCCACCCGCGCCCCATGCCCCAGAAACCCGATATGCCCCGTCTTGTTCGCCAGCCCCGGATGCTTCTTCAGCTTCGCCTCATCCTTGATGTCATCCAGGTTCGCATCCACGATCACATGGCTGTTCAGGATCACCCGCACGTGCCGCCCATCCGCCATGATCTCTTCCTCATTCCATTCCCCCAGCGGCTTCTGAAACCCCCGCTCGCACTTGAAGCAGTCATAAATCGATCCGTGATACTGCTCCGGCCGCAGCTTCGTATACATGCTCCCACTGTCGTCCAGCACCTGAATCTCCATCCCCACATAAGCCCCATCCCCCTCCAGCGGCGCGCGAATCGCAATCCCATTGTTCGCGTTCGCCGTCAACTTGAACTCAAACCGCAGGATGAAGCTCCCGTATTCCTTCGCCGTATACAGATTCCCCCCATCCTTCACCGTCGAGTAAACAATCCCCTGCTCAGCATCCACCTGATACCCCACCCCCGCCCTCATCGCATTCTTCGCCGTCCCGTACACCCACCCCTCGAGGTCCTTCCCGTTAAAGATCGGCACAAACCCCGCCTCCGCATACGGCCGCGTCGCCGGCGCACTCGGCGCCTTCCCATCCCCACCCGGCGAATCCGCCCCGCGCGAAACGGACAACCCCACCACCAACACCAATACGGTATATCGCAACCACATGACTGATCCCTTTCTTTGCTCTCCGCCGCCTGCTCTTACGGCACGCGCTGCTCGCGGCACGTTCGCCCATACGTCGTGCCCAGATCCAGCGGCAAACACACCCCGCCCCGTAGCCACAGCGGAACGGTGCCCAGCGCCCGCCCCAAGCCAAGCTCCTCCAGCCACACCTCCAGGTGCGACTGCTCCCCCCGTTCGACCGGCCGATACGCCGACGCATACAACGATGCTTCCGCGGGCTTCGCCGCCATTGCTGAGACTCGTTTCAAAAGATCGTCGTGAAGGCTTGCCAGCCGGTCGGTCACCACGTCAACGATCACCAGCCCAGCGCCGGCCTGCAAATAGGTCTGGCATTTGGAAACAAACGCTTCCCGGTGCGCCGCCCGGTCCTTGTTCGCCGGACTGACCAACTCGATCGCGCCCGCCAGCGTCGGCCCCTCACGCGAGTCATACACCAGGACCTCAACCCGATCCGTCACCGCCGTGAACGGCAATGTCAACACGGGCATCGGCGGCGACCAAGTCGCATCCACTGAAAACCCCGCAACCGCGGCGTTCTCATCGAATGTCGCCACATCGATCTCGATCCCAAATTGAACGTTCGGCTCAGCGAAAAACCCCTCGGGCAGCCGCGCGTTCAGGTCCGACGCCAGATATGTCGCCCACGCGTTGTGAAACGAATGCCAGTGCCGCCGCAGGCTCAGCGGCGGGTGGAAATGATCCAGCAGAAATGACTTGCCCTCACTCATCCGCCCCATTCTACCGCCGCCCGACCCCGCCCACACCTTTCGGGCAAAGCAATATCACGACGTCGGTGGGATCATATCCGCCCCAGCATTCTTTTTGGTAGCCGGCTCCTTCACCTGCTTCTTCTTCGCCCCAACCTCCTCATCCCGCGCCCGCTGCGCCATCGGCTGTTTCGCCGGCGCGCCCTGCACCGGCGGCCCAACCCACAGCGCCATCGAAGCCGCCGCCGCCCCCGCCACCAGCTTGCCCGTCATCCCCGCCCCCCCCGTCCCCGGCTGCCCATACCGCGCCTTGCGGATCTTCAATGAGTTCTGCTCGTGGATCCGGTACACCACGTTCCGCACCTCGTCATCGCGGAAAAACCGCGCCCCCGACTTGTGCAGCCGATGCCACAAACTGTAATCATCCGCACCAAGCCCCACCGCCGCCGCGTTGTAATTCCCCGCCGCCCGGCAAGCCGCCGTCCGCATCATCACCGATGAGTGCGGCAACTGATTGTCGTTCGGGTTCCCCGTAAACATCCCCTCCACCGGCTTGTTCGGCCACCACCGCGGTGAAAACTGCTCCCCCTCCAGCGTCGTCAGCAAACACCCATACACATCCGCCCCGCGCCGATCCAGCTCCGCCACCGCGCGCTCCAGATACCCCGGCAGCAACTGATCGTCATAATCCAGCGGCTTATAAAACTCGGTATCGCACTGCTCCACCGCCTTGCGATGCAGCCCCGAGCAATGCGTGATGTCCGGCTCCAGCCCCGTGCAGATCAACGGCAAGTCGTACCGCGCCGCCAGCTCCTCCCCGTACTCCCATGGCCCATCCACCAGCAGCACTGTCTTGAATCCCTTATACGTCTGCTGCGCCAGCGAGCTCGCCGCCTGATCCAGGTGATCGATTCGCATCCCCTTGTGGATCCGCAACCCCACCGTCACCCGCGCACCCTCATGCTGCACGCTCGTATGCGTCAACTTCGCCAGCACATCGCCATATGTCTGCCGATATCCCGCGCCCAGCGACAAGTTCTGCACCGATGACAGGCAATCCATCGCGCTGAACCGCATCGCCCGCCCAATCGCCTCATAAGAAATCTTCGCCAGCTTCTTCGGGTTATCGTGCCAATCGATCAGGCAACCATTGACTCTCTCGTGTACGAAGTCCGCCACCCCGCAGCTCCGCGTGACAACGACCGGCACCCCGCAGCTCAGCGCCTCCGCCGCCGTCATCAAAAACCCTTCGCGATAGCTGTTCCCCAGCAGCACATGCGCCCCGCGCAGCCGCTCGCGATAATTGAACGGATCGAAATCCAGCGGCCGCAGATCCAGCCGATCCCTCACCCCCAGCTTGTCGCAGAGCTTCAGGAACTTCTCCATCGTCTCCCCCTGCACCCGCCGCGTATACGCATTCCCGCCCGTGAGCGCCCCCGTCCAGCAGCGCACCACGATCCGCTCGTCCAGCGCCATCAGATACGGCAGCGTCATCAGCCCCTTGGATTCCAGCGGCCGCCCCATCCACGCCACCACCATCCGGCTCTGGTTCCGCCGCCCCTTCGCCCGCGTAAACTCCGTCACCGGCGGCGGCAGCACCCCCGCCACCCGATGCCCCCCGCGCTCCACCCAAGGCGCATATCGATTCAACACCTGCTGCGACACCCCCGCCACCGTCAGCCCCCGCAAATCCACATATGCCTTGTTGATAAACCGCGACCCCTCTTCATCCCACGAGTGCAGCAGCAACGACGTCGGCCGATCCGGCAGCCCCTTCAGATTGCCATAACTCAACACCCACGCCGACGCATCCTCCGGCGCCTGGGTCGTGATCGCCTTGCACCCAAACCCCGCCTTCAAAGCCGGC
>JBBRIN010000275.1:0-5773 GCA_038221115.1 Tepidisphaerales bacterium | reverse complement strand
TGTCCTGATTGTCATTCTGATCATCGCCGCGCGGCGCGCTAATGCGTTGCAAACGCTCCGCGGCGCGCGGACTGACCTGGTGGCGCTGGCCGGCTTGTCGCTGGTGATCGCCTGTGCCGTGAACAGCGTCCGCTGGCAGATACTCCTGCGCAACGCCGGCATTCGCCTCCCGCTTCCCGGTCTCACCGCGCTTTATTTCATCGGGATGTTCTTCTCCATGTTCCTTCCCACCGGCACCGGCGGCGATGCCGTTCGCATCTATCACGTCGCTCGTCGCAGCGGGCGCACTGCCGAGGCCATCGTCGCGACGCTGCAGGAACGCCTACTCGGCCTCGGCGTCTCGATGGCGGTCGGCTTCGCCGCAACCTTGGCTTACTGGCGCGTTCTGCCTCGCGCTCTACTCCCCTGGGCCGTCCTCCTTCAACTCGGAGGCGCCATCGCCGTCGCAACCCTCCTTTACCCGCAGCGTCTGATCCGTATCGGCGCGATCGTGGGCGCGCGCTGGAACGAACGCCCCTGGGCTGCCAGAGTCGGCTCGGCATTCCAGCCCGTCTTGCGAATGACCCCCATCCCGCTTCCCACGCTTCTGCTTCTGCTCACGATCGCGCTCTTCGCCATCCTGCTCAACGTCTGCATGTATTGGCTCGTCGGACGATCGCTCGGCGTAGAATTGTCGCCAACGATCTTCTGCCTCATTGTCCCCCTTGTCTGGATCGTGCGCATGATCCCGGTCTCCTTGAATGGGGTGGGGCTCGGTGAGGGCGCGTTCGTCGTCCTCGCTGCGATCTTCAGCGTCGCCAAGGACAAAGCGATCGCTCTCGCGGCGGTGGTCCTTGCACTGCAAACCGCCGCCGCGCTGATCGGCGGGCTCATTCTTGCCGCACGAGTGGCTGCCGGGGCGTGGTCGCGCCCGGGCGCGTTGCCCGCCGGAAGGATCAGCTGATGTCTCTCCATGCCGAGCCCGACATCGCCCGCATTCCCGCAGCCATCCTCGCCGGCGGGCTTGCGACGCGGCTTCAGCCTGTCACTCACACGATTCCCAAGGCCCTGGTCGAAGTGGCCGGTCGCCCCTTTATCGCCCACCAGATGGATCTCCTCCGCCGCAACGGCATCCGCCGCGCCGTCCTGTGCCTCGGGCACCTTGGCGCGCAGGTCGAGTCGTACCTTGGGGGCGGCGGTTCCTTCGGCATGCAATTGTCCTATTCGCACGATGGCCCAAAACTCCTCGGCACCGGCGGCGCACTTCGCCGCGCCGAGCACTTGCTCGACGAGGTCTTCTGGGTCATGTACGGCGACTCCTACATGGACATCGATTACCCCGCGGTCCTCGCCAGGTTTCTGCAGTCTGACGCGCTTGGCCTGATGACCATCCTTCACAACGCCAACCAGTGGGACAAGAGCAACGTCGTGTTCCGAGACGGTCGGTTGCTGCGGTATGATAAGCGCTGCGCGATGCCCGAGATGACCCACGTCGATTACGGCGTCGCCCTTCTCCGCCGCGACGCACTTCGCCGGATTCCACCGAATGAATCTTTTGACGTCGCCGACCTATACACTCAACTCGTCGGCGACGGGCAAATGATCGGCTATGAGGTCACGCAGCGCTTTTACGAGATCGGCACCCCCGCCTCACTCGAAGAGGCCCGGGCGTACCTCGCCGGCCTTCCCCAAGGAGCAAACTGAGATGCCGACGCACACGCAGACGTACCTCGACGAAGCCGCGCAAATCCTCAAGCGCCTCGACGCCGCCGTCATCGAGCGCGCCGTCGCGTTGATGGCCGACGTCCGCAATCGCGGCGGCCGCATCTTCTTTCTCGGCGTCGGTGGCAGCGCTGCCAATGCTTCTCACGCCGTCAACGATTTCCGCAAAATCGCCGGGTTCGAAGCTTACGCGCCTACAGATAACGTCTCGGAGCTTACCGCCCGCGTGAATGACGAAGGCTGGGAAACCGTTTTCGTCAACTGGCTGCGCGGCAGCCGCCTGACGGCGCGCGACATGATCTTCATCCTCTCGGTAGGGGGGGGTGATCTGGAACGGAACATCAGCCCGAACCTCGTCCGCGCCACGCAATATGCCAAGGAAGTCGGTGCTCCCATCGTCGGGATCGTTGGCCGCGACGGCGGCTACACCGCAAAGGTCGCCGACGCTTGCGTCATCGTCCCCGCCGTCAACCCCCAGAGCATCACGCCCCACGCCGAGGCGTTTCAAGCCGTCATCTGGCACCTGATGGTCACCCACCCGTCGCTCCGAGCATCGGAAACCAAGTGGGAATCGGCGGCAAAAATCCCCAAGGTCTGATCAACGTCATGGTGCCGCCCATTTTATTTCGTACCGCAGTCTTTCTCGATCGCGATGGTGTCCTCAACGCCACCTGTGTCCGTGCCGGAGTACCGCACCCGCCGCAAACGCCTGAAGAAGTGGAGATTCTTCCCGGCGTCCGCTCGGCTCTGACCGAATTAGCGGCTGGCGGCTTCCTCCTGATCGGCATCACCAACCAACCTGACGTCGCCCGCGGCATGCAAACGCGCGAAATGGTTGAGCGGATCAACGGCACGCTCCGAGCCGCGTTGCCGTTACAGGCGGTATACACATGTTATCACGATAACGCCGACTGCTGCGATTGCCGCAAACCGCTTCCCGGCCTCATCCATCGCGCCGCCGCGGATTACACTATTGACGTCGCCGCCAGCTTCATGGTCGGTGACCGTTGGAGCGACGTCGCCGCCGGCGCGGCCGCGGGATGCAAAACCTTTCTCGTGGATCGGCCGTATAGTCAAAGCGAGCGCTGCACGCCCGACTATCGCGTCGCCGACCTCCTCGAAGCCGCCAGAATCATTCTTTCGCTTCAACGAGGCCGCCGCCCGAATCCGCCGCCGAGTCCACAACCGGGAGAGTAAGCTCATGCCGCGAAGCACAACCGCCCCCAACGTTGACTCCCTGAAGGTCAAGATCTTCGCCGACGGCGCCGACAAGGCCGGCATGCTCGAGCTGGCTGCGCGCCCTTACATCTCGGGCTTCACAACCAATCCGACACTGATGCGCAAAGCGGGCATTTCCGACTACCGCGCGTTCGCCCGCGAGATGATCGCCTGTCTCCCGCCCCGCCCCATCTCGTTCGAAGTCTTCTCTGACGAGTTCGACGACATGGAGCGCCAAGCCCGCGAGATCGCCTCCTGGGGCGCGAACGTGTACGTCAAGATCCCGGTGACGAACACGCGTGGCGACAGTGCCGCAGAGCTGGTTCGCCGCCTCGCCCGCGCCGGCATCAAGCTGAACGTCACTGCCCTGACCCACGTCGAGCAGGTCTCCGAGGTCTCGGCAGCGCTCGCCAACGACGCCCCCAGCTACATTTCCGTTTTCGCCGGGCGCGTCGCCGACACGGGGCGCGATCCTCTGCCCATCATGGTCGCCTCGCTCGACATCATGCACAAGCATCCGAAGCAGGAGCTGATCTGGGCCAGCCCGCGCGAGTTACTCAACATTTTTCAGGCCGATCAGATCGGCTGCCATGTGATCACCGTCACCTCTGATATTCTCAAAAAGCTCTCGCTGGTGGGCAAAGACCTCAACCGCTATTCTCTGGAGACGGTGGAGATGTTCCGCCGGGACGCCCTTGAGGCACGGTATTCGTTGTGAGTGATGTGGCGGGCCAGGGAGCGATTGGGATGCAGGAGCTCGATCTTCAACCGTCTGAATTAAGCCCAGAGCCCGAGGCTGCGCCGCCGACCGCAACGGCGCCCGCCTACCTGTCGCCGCCCGACCTTTCGCTGCTAACCATCGGTATCGGCGTTGCCATTCTTACCGCGCTTACGGTCTTGGTCTGCCTCCGAATGCCACTGCCAAAGTTCTTTGCGCGTCCCGGCGAGGACCGATCGCTTATAGAGCCCACTAACCCGCAGGTTCACGCCCTGTATCAGCAAGCCGTCAACGGCAATGCCGATGCCATGTTCACGCTTGGCAGCCTCTACCTGGAAGGCCGCGCGGTGATGCAGGACGACGCGATTGCCGCGAAGTGGCTCCGTAAGGGGGCCGACGCCGGCAACGGCCTCGCCATGAACGCGCTGGGGATTATCCGCCTCACCGGCCGCGGTGGTCAGGCGCGCGATAACGCAGAGGCCTTTCGTTGGTTCCTGGCCGCGGCCGAGAAGGGTGTCCCCCAAGCGATGTTGCAAACGGGCGCCAGCTACGCCATGGGCCGCGGCACGGCGATCGATCGCCCTCAGGCGATCGGCTGGCTGCGGCGCGCCGCTCAATCCACCGACGAGAACGTCCGCCGCGCCGCCGCCGATGCCCTCCGCCAACTCGGTGCTTGATCAGCCTCCGGATCTCACTTTCCGGGAGCCTTCAGGTCCGCCGTCACATGCGGATCGACCACCCCCAGCACGAGCGGCCGGGTGTCCCCGTTTCCGACCGATCCAACCGTCGGCAGATCCAGGCACCTGATCCGCACAAGGTTCACGCCCACGTTTGCTGCGAACGAGATCCCCGTGCTGGCACTGGTCATCGTCTGCGTCTGCGGCGTGCCCGCCGCATCTGTCGTTACCTCTATCTTGCGTGAGTCACTGCCTGGAATGCTGGGCCCCATCACGAACCTGCCCCGCAGCCACGCGGTTCCCTCCGACGGCACGTTCATGCGCAAATAGGTCGGCGAGCCACCCATCCACAACATGGTTTGCCCCGTCGCCGGATCCTGATCCGCCCCGTTTGGATTGGTTGCATCCACCAGGAATGGGAACGAATTGGTTAATGTCACTTCGCTGGTTTTGACAAGGATCGCCTCGCGCGGCATTCCCGCCGGCAATCCCGCTGTGTCCCATAGCCAGTAATCGACCTTCCCCACGATCGGTGGCGTTGGGGTTTGCTTCCCGTCAACCGCATCGACAATACCCAACGGTTCCACCACCCGATAATCCCACCCCAGTTGTAGCCGGGCCAGCCGTGCCATCCATGGGTTTCGAATCATCAGCCCCACCGTCGCCCCCGGCGTCGTGTTCAACGCGGCCTGCACCGGCGACAAATCAAAGTCCTTCGGTCCGTAATAAGGGAGGTAGTTAATGTAACCCGAGTAATCGCTGGCCCGGCTCACGAGCACAACCCGCAGCACGCCCGCCCACACCTGGCTCAGTACAAACAGCAGGACTGCCGCCGAAAATACCCGCCGCAATGCCGGCAGCGGCCGAACCGCGAGCTGGCCGCGGGACGCCCACCATCCGATCGCCGCCACCAGACACAGTGGGGCAATATAGCCCACCGCCTTGGCCGCCACCCAGTATCGTCCGATCGCCAATACCGCCACCGCCTGCAAAAGGCCGGCGATCAACATCCCCGCCGTCATCCGATCCGCGACGGTGCGCTCCTCCGTCGCGCTGGACGCTGCGGCCACCTGCCACAGCAGCAGCGTTGTCATCAGGCACGCGAGCACCACCGCAACGAAATCCACCGGCACACCCCACCACCCCGGCAGCCCCGCGTCCATATGGGTTAAACCCCAGAATCCGGGAAGGGGCTTGGCGGCGAGCCAGGCGTGCTGCGTGCCGAGCCAGCCGTTCGTCGTCGTCGCCGAAACACCTTTCACCTGCACCGCGAAAAAGTTCATCAACACCGGCACGCACAGCGGCGCGACCACCACCCCAACCACCACCGGCATCATCTGCCCTACGACGTGCCCGATCGGCCGATGCCCGCGCCACCACACCAGCGCCGCCCCGATGAACAGCCCCAGCAGCGTCATCGGCATCAATTCGACGTACACCGCCGCCATCGCGCATGCCG
>JBBRIN010000274.1:0-5801 GCA_038221115.1 Tepidisphaerales bacterium | reverse complement strand
ACAAACGCCCCGTGCGCACCGAAGATATGCAGCGCATCGTCGACGAGGTGGAAGAGGAAATCTTCAAGACGCACGATAAGGAAGTGCCCACCCATGCGGTCGGGCAACTGGTGAGCGAGAAGCTGCGGCGGCTCGATCAGGTGGCGTACGTGCGGTTCTCGAGCGTGTACCGGCAATTTAAGACGCTGGACGAGTTGGTGGCCGAGGCGCGGGCGGTGATTGATGCGCAGCACTACGATGACATTCCAGGGCAGGGCCGGCTCTTCATCGAACCGGGGGCGCGGGCGGGTCGTCCTGCTGAGATGCACCCCGAGACAAACGGCGGGGGTCCAAAGCCGCCGGCGGTGAAAAAGACCAAAGAGCGTGGGGCAGCCAAGGCTTGACGGGGGCTGGGTTTACGACACGGATGTCGATCGCGAGGCCGCGGCGGCGGCACGGAAGTTTGGTTGTGCGTCGCCTTTGATGGATTCATGCCTGTACGACGTTCGTCCGATAACACCTGGAGGATGACACCATGATTCGACCGACCTGTATCGCCGGACGAGCTTTCATTCGCATATCAGGCATTGCGCTGTTGGCGGGGGTCGGTTTGGGGGCGATCGGTTGCAAAACCGCGGCGGTGACGCCCGCGACGCCGCCCCCCAAATATCACGTCTTGGCCGCCGATTCGAAGATGCCCGCGTACCTCAAGGGGACCATCAAAGATCTGGTCGTGGTGAACAACACCGGCGATTTTCCGGTGACGAGCTACGGGTTGGTGAGCGGCCTGCGCGGGTCGGGCGATTCAACGGCGCCGACGATCGTGCGCGACTGGATGGTGAAGGAGATGTCGCGGCACGGCCTGGGGCGCGAATCGTTTGGATACGGTCATGTTTCACCGGAGCAGATGCTGTCGGATCCGCGGGTGGCGATCGTCGGCGTGGTGGGGAATATCCCGCCGGGCGCGCGGCGCGGCGACCGGATCGACATCGGCGTACAGGCGATGCCGGGCAACAACACCACGAGCCTCGCCAACGGGATGCTGTGGCGCGCGTCGCTGCGCATCAACGGGATGGCCGATCCGGTCGGGGCGGTGAATGAGTACGCCAAGGCGCAGGGAAACATCTTTGTGAATCCAGCGTATGCGGTGAACGGCAGCGCGGGCACGCCGGGTTCTTCGCTGGCCAGCCTGCGCGCGGGCACGATTCCTAACGGGGGGATCGTGACGACGGACCGGGCGATCCACCTGGTGCTGCGGAACCCGTCCTGGGCGACCAGTCAGGCGCTTGAGCAGCGGCTCGACCAGGCGTTTCAGTCGATTGGAGATGTGCCTAAGAAGAGCCGGATCGGCGCCAGCGGCGTCGCGGAGGCGCAGGATGAGGGTTACCTGCACCTGTACGTCCCGAAGTCTTATCACGGCGACTGGGAGCATTTCACCGGCGTGGCGACGCACCTGTTCCTCAATGCAAATCCCGGCTTTCTCACCCTAAAGGCCCAGCAGTTAGCCGAGGAAGCGGTGAAGCCGAATGCGGCGCTCATGGATATCAGCTATTGCTGGGAGGGGATCGGTCCGTCGGCGGTGCCGTTCATTACGCCGTTGTTGAGCCATCCGCAGCAGGACGTGCAATTCGCGGCGGCTCGGGCGGCGGCGTTCCTCGGCGATCGATACGGCGAAGAGGCTCTGCTTCAAATCGCGCGGACGAGCGGGCACGAATATCAGGTGAACGCGGTGCAGGCGCTGGGGCAGTTGCAGAACAGCGCGCTGATCAACAGCGGGGTGGCGGAACTGTTGAACAGCGACCAGCCGCTCGTGCGCATTGAAGCATACAAAGTGCTGGCGGCGCATGACGACCCGCGCGTGTTCTCGAAGGTGATCCACTCGGCGACGACGCCGGAGAACGAGTTTGTTTTGGACATGGTGAATTCGAGCGGTCCGCCGTTGATCTACTGCACGCGCATCGGCCAGCCGCGGGTGGCGGTGTTTGGGCGCAAGGTTTCGCTGCAGACGCCGATCGTGTTCAGCGCATTTGATTCGCGGTTTACGATCTCGTCGCCGGAGGGCGGGGCGGCGGCGACTCAGCTTGTGAAGCCGCAGCAGGTGTTGAACTTGTTTTATCGTGAGCCGGGCAGGCGCAACCCAGTCGAGGCCGTCAGCCGGCCCGATGTGGCCGAGCTGGTTGCGCGGCTTGGCGGCGCGACCGACGAGGGGTTCCACTTCACCTACGGTGACATCGTGGCGATCCTGCAATCGCTGGCGGACAAGAAGTACATGCAGGTGACGTTCATGCTGCAGCCGCTGCCGAACGGAGTGCAGGAGATGCGCGACATGCCGTCCATCACCGGCGAGGGCGGCGGGCGACCGCAGGGCGATGTGGCGCCTTCGAATGCAGCGCAAGTGGGCGCGAGCCTGCCGGATCTGGAGCCGTTGCCGCCGACGCCAAAACCGAACGGGACGCCGGTTCAGGATGCGCCGAAGGCGAGCGGTCCGGGCGCAAACAGCCGTCAGCAGTAGCTAGACGGTCTGATTGGAATGTGCAATATGAATCGCTGGAAGCGAACGGGTCAGGGAGGACCACGTCCATGCGTTTAAAAAAACTGATTGTGCAGGGTTTCAAGAGCTTCGCGGATCGAACGGAATTTGCGTTCGACTCGCCGATCACGGGGATCGTGGGGCCCAACGGGTGCGGGAAGAGCAACGTCGTCGATGCGTTTAAGTGGGTGCTCGGTGAGCAATCGGCCAAGAGCCTGCGCGGCGAGGCCATGCTCGACGTAATCTTCAACGGCTCGGGCGGCCGCAAGCCTGCCGGCATGAGCGAGGTCGTGCTCGTCTTTGAAAACCCCCGGCGGCACGACAACACGCGCATGCTGAACCTGGACGTGGACGAGGTGGCGGTCGGTCGCCGACTCTATCGCGACGGTTCCAGCGAATATCAACTCAACAACCAATCATCGCGGCTCAAGGACGTGCGGGAGCTGTTTCTCGACACCGGCGTCGGCGTCGATGCGTACAGCGTCATCGAGCAGGGCCGGGTCGCGGCGCTGTTGGAAGCCAATCCCGAAGAACGCCGGTTGATCTTCGAGGAGGCGGCGGGAATTTCGAAGTTCAAGCAGCGCAAGAAGGAAGCGCAGCGCAAGCTGGAGAAGGTCGATCAGAATTTGCTGCGCGTGAACGACATCGTCGATGAGGTGGAAAGGCGGCTGCGCAGCGTGAAGGTGCAGGCCGGCAAGGCGCGGAACTACCAGGAGTATGTGGGGCGCCTGAACGAGCTGCGGCTGATGTACGCGCTTCAGGAATATCACACCCATAACACGCAGGTCAGCGAGCTGGATCGGGAGCGCGAGGACGCGCAGTTTCGGCTCGACGATGCCGGGGCGGACCTGGCCAAGGCGCAGGGAGAACTGGTTGAGAAGAAGGAGCAATTCGACGCGATGTCGCAAAAGCGGCAGCGGGCGGAGTACGAGCTCGTGCAGGCGCGGGCGGCGATGCAGTCGGCGCAGCAGCGCCAGCATTATGCCCAGCAGCAGTTGCAGCAGATCGCGGATCAGCTGGCGCAGTTCGAGCGGGATCGCGAGGCGCTGACGGAAAAGGCGGCGGCTGTCGCATCATCCTTGGACGAGGAGACGGACACGCTTAGCCGGTTGACGGCGGAACTGGAAGAGCACCGGAAGCTGATCGACGAGCGACAGCAGGCGTTTCGGGATGGGCAACTGGCGCTGAACAACCTGAATCGTGAGGTGGAGCAGCACAAGTCGGCGATTCTCGACCTGATGCGGCGTCTGGCGCAGACGAACAACGCGATCAGCGCCATCGACATCGAGCGGCGAAACATCGCGGCGCAGCAGGGGCGGATCGCCGAGCGACGCCGGATCGTCGTCGAGGAGATCGGGCGGCTGGAGGGCCAGCGCGGCGAACTGCAAGAGAAGCTGGACGGCGTACTGGCGAACATCGCGGAGCTGCAAGCACAGATGGACGCGCGGCGAGAGGACGCGGTCCACCTGGGCAAGCAGATCGCGAACCTGTCGGAACGGCTTGGCGCCGCGAAGGAGCACCGCAGCGGCCTGGTCTCGCGCCAAAGGCTATTGCAGGACCTGGAGGCAAAGCGCGAGGGCGTCAGCGAGGGTGTGAAGAGCGTGCTGCGCCAGCGCGGCGAGCGGTTTTCGTTTATCCGCGGCCTGGTGGCGGACGTGCTCCGCGTGGATGTCGAACACGCTCATGTGGTGGAGGCGGCGCTCGACGGTCGCGACCAGTGGCTGGTGACCAACGATTCGACGGGGGCGCTGGCGGCGCGGGAGGCGCTGGACGATCTGGAGGGCCGCGTCAACGTGCTTTGTACCGATCAATTCGCCGACACGGCAACGATGGGCGCGGCGGCGGGCCCGGCGGATTGCCAGCCGACCTGCCCGACCAGCGATCGGCACGCGCAGCTGATCGATGGCTACGATTGGAATCAGCACCCGCAGCGCATCCGCATGGCGGCGGATCTCGTGCGCGTCGAGCCGCAGGACGCGCCGCTCATGAACCACCTGTTGGGTCGGACCGTCGTCGTCGATTCGCTCGAAGATGCGCGCACGCTTTACGCGTCGGCGCCCAGCGGTTGGCGATTTGTGACGCTTGCGGGCGAGGTTTTGGAGGCCGATGGAACGCTGAAGGCGGGGCCGTTGACCGCGGCCATGGGCTTGCTGTCGCGACGGTCGGAGCTTGAGGCGCTGAATCATCAGATCGCCGACGTCGATCACCGGATTGGCCGACTTACCGAGGAGCTGACGCGCGGCAACACCGAGGCCAAGGCACTGGAAGAAGGGATCAATTCTCTGCGCAACGCCGGGTACGCCGCCAACACGGAAAAGGTGCAGTTGACGAGCTCGGTGGCGCAGAACCAGGACAAGCAAGGGGCGCTGCGGCGAGAGCAGCCGGTGCTGGATCGCGAGCTGCAAGGGTTCCTCGATCAGATCGGCAAGCTCGCGGCGCGCGAACAAAAGCTCGGCGAAGAAAAGGCATCGATGGAGGCGGAGCAGGCGGACCGCCAGAATGCAGTTGACGAGAAGACGGTGCTGCAGAGCGAGACCGCCGAAAACCTAAAGGTGTGGGGCGAAGAGCTGACGGCGGTGCGGGTGCAATTGGGGCAGGTGCAGGAGAAGCAGTTGGCGTCCGAGCAGAACGTGCAGCGGTTGACGGCGCAACAGTCGGAGCTGGCGCAACAGATCGAGCGAGTCGCGTCCTCCGCCGACGCATTAGCCGGTCGTCGCGAGCAGGTGGCGACGGAGCTGGAAGCCGCCGAGGCCGCCGAGCGGGAGCTGGAGGATCGCCAGACCGCGCTTGCGGCGCAGGTAGAAGCGCTGGCCGGGCAGGTGAAGGAGTTTGCCGAGGCGGTCGCGGAGTTGACGGCGCGCGTGGAGACCTTGCGTGAGACCCACGGCGCGACCGAGCAGGAACTGCACCAGTTGCAACTGCAACTCAGTGAAGTGCGGGTGCGGCTGGAGACGCTGATCGCGCGGACCAGCGAGGAGCTACAGCTCGACCTGCCGGGCAAGTACGCGGAGTTTTCGGCCCCCAACGAGGCCGGTGACGCCGGTGCGGGCTATCAGCCGGCCGAGATGGATTGGGACGCGGTCGCCGCGGAGATCAAGGAGCTGCGCGAGAAGATCAACCGCCTGGGCAACGTGAACCTCGACGCGATCGGCGAGCTGGACGAGCTGGAGCAGCGCGAACAGTTCCTGCGCGGGCAGGTGACGGACCTGACGACGAGCAAGCAGCAGTTGGAGCAGATGATCGAGGAGATCAACGCCGAAAGCAGCCTGCGTTTCGAGCAGACATTCAACAC
>JBBRIN010000273.1:0-5801 GCA_038221115.1 Tepidisphaerales bacterium | reverse complement strand
CGTGGACAGCGCTGCGAACACGCTAACCTACTCGGCCAGCAACCTTCCCTCGGGTGCGACGTTCAATTCCGCGACGCGCACGCTGACTTGGACGCCCTCCTCGATCCCGTCCGGCGGCGGAATCCCGCTGGCGCTGAACTCGACGCCGATCTCGCTCACGGGATGGAACTTCGACGCTATCTCCGAGAATAGTGCCAGTCCGCATGCCCAGCCTTTCGAAGGCTCCGATGCCGGCACGGTCTCGTTCTTTGAATCGGGCCTGGGCGGATACTACGACGGGCTGCCGGTGGGTGGTGGACCGTTCGCAAGCCAGGTCGTCAACTCGGTCACCGGCGGGCACACGATCTTCCAGTTCCAGCCGTATACGTCGGACAACGCGCTGCTGCTCAGGGACTTTGAAAAGAACACCCGGGCCATGTCGCTCACGACGCCCGCGAAATACAAGTCCATCTCGATTCTCGCCGCTTCCAATCATGTGCAGGCATTCGTGGGCGCAAACGTGGGGCTGGTTCGGCTGGTCTACTACCTCAACGGCAACAGCGGCCCGACCTCCAGCACCGACGGAAACTTCCCTCTGCCCAGCGGCTTTCATGGCGACCCGAATCGGGACAACGCCACCCACTACAATGCCTCGACCTGGTTCACGCATTTTATCTACTCCGATGGCAGCGGTCAGGCGCCATCGGCGCTTGGCGACATCGCCTACAACGCAAATATCGGTCCCGATGGCACGGGGTACCAACATAGCTCCGACCAACCGGTCGGCATGTATGAGTCGGACGCAAGCCTCGTCAACGGATTCAAAGTCAACGGTGTGGTGACCGATCTGTCGGACAAGTACATCAAGGCGATGTACTTCCGAAAGGCCGACAGTGCCCCGGGCGGGAACACCGGTATCTTCGCCGTCAGCGGGGTTCCCAACAATACGACGCCCGCAGGCGCCAGCGACGTCGTTGTCACGGTCAGCGATGGACAACTGAGTGACAGCCAGGTGCTGCGGATCAACGTTGTCGACGGATCGTTGAATCCGCCGCTGGCGCTGGCGGCGGTAGCCGATCAGTCGGCAATGGTGCTGACGCCGCTCAGTTTTACAGTATCGACTGTCGGCACGGCGGCGCCGGGGCCTGTCTCCTTCTCGGCCACCAACTTGCCTCCGGGTGCGACCTTCGATCCGACATCGCGGGTCTTCAACTGGACACCGGTCCAATCACAGACGCCCGGCCTTTATACGCCGACCTTCACGGTCACCAGCGGCACACAAACCTTATCTCAAGCGGTCCAGATCAATCTGCTGACCGTTGCGCCGGCGCCTGTCGTCACCGACCATGTATATCGAGTGGCGGCCGACACGCAGTTGGATGTGCCGGCGGCCATCGGGGTGCTCGTCAATGCCTCCGACCCGGAGGGTTTGCCGATTTTCGCTGCGGTTGCGACCTGGCCCTCCCATGCCTCTTTTTTCAATGTGAATGACGACGGATCGTTCACCTACGTGCCGGTGGCCGGCTACAACGGGATTGACCAGTTCAGCTTCCTTGCCGACAACGAGCGCGGCACCAACGGCCTGAGCGATCCCGGCACCGTGACGATAGCCGTTGGCAACATTACGCCGCAGCCGCCCATTGCGATGCCGGATGTCCAGAGCACTTTCCGCAACGGCGCTTTGACAATCTCGGCGGCCGCGCTGCTGGCCAACGATTCGACCAGCGCTTTCAACGGGCCAGGACAGATTCTGACGATCGGCGCCCTCACACCCACGGCAGGCACGAATGGCTCCGTGCAGCTCAACGGCGACGGAAGCATCACTTACACGCCCGCGCCGGGGTTTGTCGGAACTGCCGACTTCACCTACACGCTGCAGGACAGTGGCTCAATCTTCGGTCAGCCATTTATCACGACCGCGACGGCGGCGGTCACTGTGCAGGTGACCAACCGCCCGCCGGTTGCCAGCGCCGGCGGAAACCAGGCGTCCAACGCGGCGAGCCCGGTCGCCTTCAACGGCGCCGGCTCTTCTGACCCGGATGGCGACCCGCTTGTGTACACCTGGACCTTCGGCGACGGCGCGAATGCCAGCGGTGTCGCGACGACTCACACCTACGCAAACCCGGGCATCTACAATCTAACCCTCACGGTGACCGACGGGTACGCAACGAGCACGGTCCAAAATCAAGTGACGGTGAACGATGTGCCGCCGACGGCGACATTCAGCAACGGCGGGTCAGTGCCACTCGGGGGTAGTGGAACGGTCAGCTTTACCGGCGTCTTTAACGTTTCACCGGTTGTCCAAGCTGCCGGCTTTTTGTACAGCTACGACTTTGACAATGACGGCACGTTCGAAGTTGTCGCCAGCGCGTCCGCCACGGCAACCGTCCCCGCCGGTTACCTGAGCACATCCGGCCCTCACACTGTCCGCGGCCGCGTGAGCGATACGGCGGGCGGCTTCACCGACTACACAACCATCATCAATGTCACTTCGATGAATCAGCCGCCTGTCACCCAGCCGGACTTCGAGAATACGTTTCGCAATATCCCCCTTACATTCCCGGTTGCTAACATTTTGGCACACGACTCGCCCGGGCCGGCAAGCGAGGTAGGCCAGACACTGCGCGTCATCGCCGTTGCCGCGACGTCTTCGACGCACGGAGCGGTTCATCTCAATGCGGATGGGACCATCACGTACGCTCCGACCCCGGGATATTTCGGACCGGCAAGTTTCACATACACGGTTCAGGACAACGGCACATCGAACGGCCAACCCGATCCGAAAAGCGCCAGCGACTTAGTGAATGTCACAGTTACTGCGCGTGCTCCGACAGCAGCACCGGTCGCGGGGCCGAATGCCAAAGCCGGCAGCCCGGTTACGTTCGACGGCTCAACGTCGACAAATCCAGACAGCGCGCCGTTGAGCTACAACTGGACGTTTGGAGACGGCGGCACCGCCTCGGGTGCGAGCGTCAACCACGCGTTTGCCGATCCGGGCATCTACACCGTCACACTCACCCTCAATGACGGATTATTCGTGGTTTCCGGATCATTGTCGTTGACGGTCAACGATGTGGCGCCCACGGCGACGTTCAGCGGCGGTGGGGCGGTCACGCTCGGACAGAGCGGCGTGGTGAACTTCTCGAATGTGACGGACGTATCTCCGGCGGTCACAGCGGCCGGTTTTGTCTACAGCTACGACTTCAACAACGACGGCGTGTTTGAGGTGATTAACAGTGCGTCGCCAACTGCCACCGTCCCCGCCAGCTATCTTGCCACAGCGGGAATTCACACGATCCAGGGGCGCGTCACCGACATCAACGGCGGTTTCACAACTTACACCGCGACGATTAATGTAGTCGCCCCTTCAACGGGCGGTCCGTTTGTCGCCGCCGATGTCAATACTCATGGAAACTGGAAGGGCGTGTACGGTTCCGACGGCTATGTCATTGCCAATGACGCGTCGCAGATGCCATCGTATGCGCAGATCAGTTTCACCGGGCAGTCGGCGTACACGTGGAACGGCAATACATCGGAGGCTCGCGCCCTGCAGCGGGCGGGTTCCGGCCGACTTGCCTCCACCTATTACGCCGCTAACGGCTTCACCATCGATGTAAATATCACCGACGGTCAGAGTCACCAGGTTGCCCTGTACTTTCTCGACTACGATACCAACGCCCGCAACGAGACGGTGCAAGTGGTGGACGCGGCCAC
Source organism: Tepidisphaerales bacterium (assembly GCA_038221115.1). Taxonomy (GTDB): domain Bacteria; phylum Planctomycetota; class Phycisphaerae; order Tepidisphaerales; family Tepidisphaeraceae; genus JANXVV01. Next base: position 2,108 of record JBBRIN010000273.1, on the reverse strand, counting down.
TGGCGGCGTGATCGACACCCGCAGCGCGGCGGGATTCAACGGTGGCAAATACCTGATTTACAACATAAGCGGCCACGTACAGTTCCGGATCATCAATGGCCCCGACAGCGTTAACGCGGTGATGTCCGGCATCTTCTTCGGAGGCGCACAGGTCACGCCGCCCCCGCCGACGGGCAGTTTTGTTGCCTCAGATTCGAACACGCAGGGCAACTGGAAGGGAATCTATGGCGCCGACGGATCCAACGTGGTCGACGATTCGGCCCAGTATCCGGGCTATGTCCAAGTGAGTGTCACTGGCCAGTCGGATTGGGTGTGGAGCGCGGCCACCTCTGACGTGCGCGCCCTGGAGCGGCGAGGAGCGGGGCGGATAGCCGCCACGTATTATTCAGGCGGAGCGTTCACCGCTGATGTGAACGTCATCGATGGAAACACCCACCAGGTCGCTCTCTATTTCCTGGACTACGATACCACCAGCCGCAACCAGACGGTGCAGCTGGTGGACGCGGTCACCGGAACGGTCCTCGATTCGCGCAATCTATCGGGATTTTCCAACGGCAAGTACCTGGTGTACAACGTGAGTGCCCACGTCCAGTTCCGCATCATCAATGGGACGGCCAGCCCGAATGCCGTATTGTCCGGGATCTTTTTCGGCGGCGCAGGCACGGGAGCGGCCCCGGTGGGTTGATCGGGAGGAGGACAAGGTGAATCAATTCCCCGCATACCTTTCGGGCAGCGCGCCGGCTTTGAGCCCGCGTGACCGCCGCGTAACCCTCACCTTTCCCAACGTCAGGTGGGTGGCCTTGGCAAAGTCTGCCTTCGCAGCGCTCCTGTTGGTGGCCCTTTTCCGGCACAACCTGATCCGCCTCTGGCAGAGGACGAACCCCCTCACGGGCGACCCTAACTGGGGGCACGCGGTTTTCGTGCCGCTCAGCGGGATTCTCTATCTTTATCTCAACCGCGCGGCGCTTCGGTCGGCGGCGATACGCCCGACATGGGCCGGGTTGCCGGTTCTACTCGGCGGAATCGTCTTGTTTCTGGCCGCGATCTGGCCGGGTCAGAATGAGTATCTTCAGGACGTGGGCATGTTGGTGGCGCTGGCCGGCGCCGTTCTCATGGGATTGGGTTGGCGGGTGCTGCGCGTCGCGTGGTTTCCAATCTTTTTCCTGATCTGCGCGATACCCTGGCCGGAGACTTTTTACAATTGGGTCTGTTCGCCGCTTCAATACCTTGCCGCCGGCGGAGCAGTGAAGTTTCTCAATGCGGTCGGATTAGACGCCAAACAGATCGGCACGAAGATATACTTTTTCGATGGCCTGAAGGTTCCCCGCGCGCTGAATGTGGCCGAGGCGTGCTCGGGGCTGCGTGCATTGGGCACATTCGTGACCGTCGCCGCCGTGATCGCATTCTTGAATCGCCGCGCGCCGTGGCAGAAGGCGCTCATCACACTGTCGGCAGTCCCCGTGGCCGTGGCTTGCAACGTTGCCCGCGTCGCCGGGCAGGCGTTGCTCGACCATTACGCCGGCCCGAGCGTGACCGAAGGCTCGTATCACACGCTGGGCGGCTCGTTTATGTATCTGGTCGGGTTCTTCATGATCATCGCCATTGCCTGGGTGGTCGATCACCTCTTGATCGCTGAAGATTCCGTCGCCGGGGTGGCTCAGCCCGCGGCCCCCGGGATGACGACGAGCGCGGATGGTGACTCCGGGTCTCCCCGACCGAACCACCGCACCAGCGATGGTGGGGGACCGCGGCGAAATGCGTTCGTCTACGCGGTGCTGGTGTCGGTACTGGTGGTTTCTGCGGTGGGGCTGAGCGCGGCGACGCGGCTCTTGCGGCTGACGTTCGCCAAGCTTCCGATCGCGCTGGCCCAACCTATTGATACGCTGCCTGCCAACTTAGGCATGTGGCGGCAGATTGGTCCGGACGCAGTCCTCGACGCCGCCGTGCAGGAAAGCCTGGGGACGCGCGATTACGTCATGCGGAATTACGTCGACACCCGGCAGATTGATCCGGCGACCTTGCAACGGATGCAAACTGCTTCACCTCAAGACCGGCAGCTTCTGCTGCTGCGGCTCATGACAGAACACCCCGAAGCGATGGTGAATCTG
>JBBRIN010000272.1:0-5825 GCA_038221115.1 Tepidisphaerales bacterium | reverse complement strand
TACCCATCGCTCAGTAGCGGCGCTGGCGATCCTCAAGCCGTTCGCCTACCATCCGACGCCTTATAAAACGACTTGGAGATTGGACCTGCCGGTTGAAATCACGATGCCGCAGCTCTCGGACACCATGACCGAGGGAACGCTGGTGAAGTGGCTGAAAAAGGAGGGGGACACGGTCAAGGCGGGGGAGATCGTCGCGGAGGTGGAGACGGATAAGGCCACCATGGAGATGGAGGCCTCAGAGGGCGGAACCTTCGCGCTGGCGCTCGTCAAGGAAGGCGACAAGGTCAAAGTCGGCGGGGCGATCGCGGTGCTGGCGACGAGCAAGGAGAACGCGGCGGACGTGAAGAAGCAGTTCGCCGCGGGTGGCGCGGGTGGTGGGGGGGCAAAGCCGGCCGCGAACGCTCCCCCCGCGCCGGCCGCTCCCCCCGCTCCCCCCGGGCCACCGGCGCCGACGAGCGTTCCGGTTCCGTCGAAGCCGGCGGCGACCACCGCCGCAAAGCCGCAGCGAACGCCGCCGGGTGGGGCCAAGCAGACGTATCAATTCGACATCGTCGTCATCGGCGGCGGCCCGGCGGGATACGCGGCCGCCATCCGCGCCGGACAATTGAAAAAGCGCGTGCTCTGCATCGAAAAGGAAAACCTCGGTGGCACCTGCTTGAACTGGGGCTGCATTCCCACCAAGGCGCTGCTGGAAGATGGCTCCTTCGTCCGCAAGATCCGCACCGAGGCGGAGCATCGCGGCATCACCGTCGGCGAGGTCAAGGTCGACTTCTCCAAGATCATCGGCCGCAGCCGAAACATCGCCGGCAAGTTGTCGAACGGCATCGCGCACCTGTTTCGCAAGAACGAAGTGAAGCACGAAGTCGGCACGGCGCAGTTGCTCGGCGCGCACCGCGTGCGGATCAACGGCAAAGAGGGAGCCAAAGAAGTCACGGCGGATCACGTGATTATCGCCGTGGGAGCGAAAGCGACGCAGTTGCCGTTTGCGCCGTTCGATGGGCAGAAGATCATCACCAGCCGCGAGGCGATGAACCTCCCGAAGCAGCCCAAGCGGCTGGCGATCATCGGCGCGGGCGCCATCGGCTGCGAGTTCGCCGACTTCTACAACGCCCTCGGCACCGAGGTGATCATCGTCGAGATGATGGATCACCTGCTGCCCAACGAGGACGCCGACGTCTGCATCGTGCTGGAGCGGCTCTTCGCCAAGCGCGGCATCGACGTGCGCCTGAAAACGAAAACCGACAAGATCGAAAAAATCGGCGATGGCGTCCGCCTCACTCTGAGCGGCGAGAAGCCCGGCACCGTCGACGCGGATGCGGTGCTGGTCGCAGTAGGCGTCAGCGCCAATACCGATGGATTAGCATCGCCCGAGGTCGGCCTGACCCTCGATCGCGGCCGGGTCAAGGTCGATCACGAGTATCGCACCAGCCTGGCGAACGTCTGGTCGGTCGGCGACTGCATCAGCATCCACTGGCCCGCGCACATGTCGATGGGCGGCTATCGCCACCCCGACCTCGCCCACGTCGCCCATCACGAGGCCGTCTTCTGCGTCGAGCACATCTGCGGCGTCAGCGACCACCAGATCGACTACAAATTCATCCCCGGCTGCACCTACACCCACCCGCAGGTGGCCAGCATGGGCTACACCGAGCAGAAAGCGCGCGAGGGCGGTCGGCAGATCAAGATCGGCAAGTTCCCCTTCCAGGCCAGCGGCCGCGCACTCGCCGCCGGCGAGCCCGACGGCTTCGTCAAGCTAATCTTCGACGCGAAATACGGCGAGCTGCTCGGCGTCCACATGATCGGCGAGACGGTGACTGAACTCCTCTCCGAGCTCGTCCTCGCGCGCAAGCTCGAAGCCACCGAAGCTGAAATCATCGAGGCCATGCACCCGCACCCGACAATGAGCGAGGCCGTCATGGAAGCGGCGGGCGCGGCGGAGGGGAAGGCGATCCATATCTGAAAGATGATCGCGTTCACGCCCCTAAACGTCGGATTCACGCATGCGTAAGCCTCATTCACGCGCGTGAATGCCGCGTTCACGTGCGTGAATGCCCCGTTCACGCGCGTGAATGCCCCGTTCACGCGCCTGAATGCCCCGTTCACGCGCGTGTAAGCCGCGTTCACGCGCGTGAAGGACGACACATCAGCCCCATATCGCCTGAAAAACATGATTTCGCCATGCCCGCCGGTTATCGGTCCCCTTGCCCGCCCCTCTCTTTCCCGTTTGACCCTATCAGACTCGGAGGCCGCTCGAATGTGATTGGGCAATCCGCTACAGTACCGAGTCCCTTCGCCGTTTGATTTCTCCAGCCGCGGAGCCGAAAAAGACAGCAGCCCATTGAAAACGAGAAATGGACGATGCCCACCGAAGCCCCTGAAAAAAAGAACTACAAGACGACGTTGAACCTCCCGCAGACGGCGTTTCCCATGGAAGCCAAGCTCGTCCAAAACGAGCCGAAGCGCCTCGAGCAATGGCAAGCCGGCCGGCTCTACGAGAAGCTCCTGACCGATCGCGCCAGCCACGGCAAAGGCAAATGGGTGCTGCACGATGGGCCTCCGTTTGCCAACGGCGACATCCACATCGGGCATGTGATCAACAAGACATTGAAGGACGTGATCCTGCGCTTTCGCACGATGGAGGGATACGAGACGCCATACGTCCCCGGCTGGGATTGCCACGGCCTGCCGATCGAGCACAAGATCCAGGAAGAAGTGAAAAAGGCCGGCCAGGATTTCCGCGCGATGAGCACCGTCGACGTGCGGCGGATGTGCTTCGCCTACGCCGAGAAATACGCGCACATCCAGAGCCTGCAATTCCAGCGCCTCGGCATCCTCGGCGATTGGGCCAATCCCTACCTGACCATGAAGCCCGAGTACGAGGCCGAGACCCTCGAAGTCTTCGCGCGCTTTGTCGAAGCGGGACTCGTCTATAAGAAGCTCAAGCCGGTGCCGTGGTCGGTGGCGAGCCAGACGGCACTCGCCGATGCCGAGTTGGAATATAAGGACATTGAAGATCCCAGCGTCTACGTCGAGTTTCCCGTCGAAGCGACGACAGAAGTCGCCAAGCGCTTCGATAAGCCCGTCTACTTTTTGGTGTGGACGACGACACCCTGGACGCTGCCCGCGAACCTGGCGATCGCCGTCGGGGCGGACGTGCAATATGCCTTTGTTGAATACACCCGCGCGGGCGAGCGGCGCATCGGCATCGTCGCCGCCGATCTGGTGAAGCGCGTGTTCGAGGTCGGCAAGGAAGCCGTTGATGTGCAGGTGCTCGATCAGACCATCACCGGCGCCGAGTTAGCCGAGCGATCGGAATACGTGCACCCCTTCATCGATTACAAGGGTCGCATCCTCACTGCCGACTACGTCACCACGACCGACGGCACCGGCTTGGTCCACACCGCCCCCGGCCACGGTGAAGATGACTTCGAGACCGGCGTGCGCCATGGCCTGCAAACCTACAGCCCCGTCCTCGCCAGCGGCCGCTTCGACGAGACCGTCCCCGAGTTCATCCGCGGCAAGACGACCAAGGAAGGCAACGGCCTCATCATGGAGGAGCTCAAGCGCCGCGGCCGGCTCTTCGCGATTCAGAACATCCTCCATAGCTACCCCCACGACTGGCGCACGAAAACGCCCATTCTCTTCCGCGCCACTGAGCAGTGGTTCATCTCGATGGAGAAGCCCTTCAAGCTCCCCGCCGAGACCGAAGCAAAATCGCTCCGAGATCGCGCGCGAGAGGTGTGCGACAGCAACGTGGAATTTATTCCCGCATGGGGAAAGGCGCGGCTCACCGGCATGCTCGAGTCCCGCCCCGACTGGTGCATCTCCCGCCAGCGCGCCTGGGGCCTTCCCATCCCGGTCTTCTACAACGAAAAGGGCGAGGCCCTGCTGACCGGAGCCAGCGTCCGCGCCGTCGCCAAGCGCGTCCGCGAGAAGGGCTCGGACGTCTGGTTCACCGAGACGCCGACTGAGTTGCTGGGCTGCGACCAGACGGTCTGCCCAACGCACTTCGGACAGGTCGCGACGCTCCGCAAGGAAAAGGACATCTTCGACGTCTGGTTCGAGTCGGGCAGCTCCTGGCGCGCCGTGTTGCAATGCCGGTCGCTGCTGAAATACCCCGCCGACATGTATCTCGAAGGCTCCGATCAGCACCGCGGCTGGTTCCAGTTGTCGCTCCTCCCGGCTTTGGGCGCAACCGGTCAGGCCCCCTTCAAGCAGGTACTGACCCACGGTTTCAGCGTAAAGCCCGACGGCACGAAGGTCAGCAAGAGCGACAAGGAATACGTGAAGGCCGTCGATGAAATCAATCGCCACGGCGCCGACGTGCTGCGGCTCTGGTGTTGCAGCGTCGATTACCAGAACGACATGCCGACCTCGCCGGATGCGCTCAAGGCGTTCGCCGAAAAGTACCGCAAGATCCGCAACACCCTGCGCTATCTGCTGGCGAACGTGAACGATTTCAACCCCAACACCGACTCGCAGGACGTGCCGCCCAACTCACTGGACGGCTGGGCGCTGTGGCAGTTGGACCTGCTGATCAAGGACGTGCGCGAGGCATACGACGCGTATCAGTTGCACCGCGCGTTCCGGTTGCTGCACGACTTCTGCTCGGTGCAGATCAGCGCGGTCTATGGGAATGCAATGAAGGATCGGCTCTATTGCGAGTCGATCAACTCGCCCCTGCGCCGCCGATGCCAGACGGTGATGCACCGCATCGTCACCGCGCTGACGAAGCTGCTGGCCCCCATGATCGTCTTCACCGCCGACGAGGCCTGGGAGTTCATCCCCCACAAGCCCGGCAAAGAGGCGCAGCTCCAGAGCGTCCACCTCGCCTGGCTGCCCGAGGCGAGTGGTGCGGAGCCGAGCGAAGAGCAGCGCGAGGAGTGGGCCCTGGTGATGCGCCTCCGCGATGAGGCGATGCAGCAGTTGGACCGATTGAAAAAAGAATCAGGCGTCAACAAAGCGCTCGACGCCGAGATCGTCTATCACGTGAACGATGACGCGCTGCGACAGAAGCTCCAGGCCTACGGCGTCGATCTGGAAGACGTGGTCGGGGCGGGACACCATGCGTTTGAAGAAGAGGCGCTGGGGGGCGCGGCCGTGACGGTGAAGGTGATCGATCGGCGAAATGATTATCCAGCGTGTGCACGGAGCTGGAAACGCCGGCCGGATGTGGGAAGCATCCCAGAGTACCTCGACTTGTCAGTGAGGGACGCCGACGTGGTGCGAGCGCTGCGCGGCTCGTGACGTTTAGCCCCGGAGGGGCGGCAGCCAATAGCCCACGGCGTCAGCCGTGGGACAAGATTGTCAACTGGATAACAGCCCCGGAGGGGCGAAAGATCTTTCGCCCCTCCGGGGCTGTAAAATGAATGAAATACTGGGGCGCTCGCGTATCCCTCCCACGGCTCGCGCTATGGGCTACACTCTACCACCCCTCCGGGGCTGCATGCACCGATGATCTCTTCGCCTTTGAGAATCGCCGTCCTGCTCAGCGGATCCGGCCGCACCCTGCAAAACCTCACCGACCTCCGTGCAACGGGCGAATTGAACATCGAAATCCGCACCGTGGTCGCCTCTCGTCCCAACCTCGGCGGCACCGAACGCGCGGCGGCCGCACGATTGGATCATCACGTCGTCGATCGACGGGCATTCGCCGACGTCCACGAGTTCAGCGATGGCGTCTTTTCAATCGTCGACCGTGCAGGCGTGGACCTCATCTGCATGGCCGGTTGGCTCAGCCTCCTGATCATTCCAGACCGATACGCCGGCCGGATCATGAACATTCACCCCTCGCTCCTGCCCAGCTTCGGCGGCCGGGGCATGTA
>JBBRIN010000271.1:0-5837 GCA_038221115.1 Tepidisphaerales bacterium | reverse complement strand
CTGCATCACCGGCAGCTTCTACCTCGTGGGTGAAGCCAAAAAGTACTTCGCCAACCTGCCGCCGAAAGACTCGTAATCGGCGGAATCAGAATTCATCGATCACCAACACGGGACGGCCCATTCGGGTCGCCCTGCTTCGTTGGCTCTTGTCCCGTCCCACTTCCAAACTTGCCACCGTTCCCTGCGCGACTTACGATGCATTCCTCAACGCTGAGGCGACACGAGGAGACCTTATGAATCGACGCTGGATCGTCACCGCTGCTGCCGCACTCGCCCTCTTCTCGGCCTCGGCCGCCTGGGCCAAGCCGGGCGTCATCAAAACCAAGGACGGCCGTACGCTCGAAGGCGACGTCGCCGAAAAAGGCGAGGGCATGATGAGCGTGACCGTGCGCGGCATCGCTACCAGCGTCCCGCGCGAGGAGATCGAATCGATCCAATACGTCGGCACCATAGATCAGCAATACCAGGAGCGCCTCGCCAAGCTGCCCAAGTCGCCGTCCGCGAAAGACCACCTCGAACTTGCGCGTTGGCTCTTCGACAACAAGGCTTACGAGCTGGCCCGCAAGGAGACCGATGCGGCACTATCGGTCGATCCCAACAACGCCGAGGCGACCACCCTTTACACCACGATCCAGAGCCAGATGAAAATGGAGAAGGGTCGATCGGCCACCGGGATGCCAACCACCCCCGGCACCACGCCCCCCCGCACCGCCGCCGGCGGCACGACCACGCCGCCTAAGGAAGGGTTCAACGCTTTCCTTCGCAAATACCTCTCCCTCGACGACATCAATCTCGTCAAGCAGGCGGAGTGGCCCAAGGACGACAAGACGGCGAAGGTGACTTTCGCCAACGACGTGAAGCGAAAGTATGTCGCGAGTCAGTCCGAAAACGCGGCGAAGTTCAACGCCCTTCCGCCAACGGAACAAGCGCGGATGATCTTCGACAACGGCGCGCCCGATCTGCGAAAGGACATCAAGATCCTCAACGACCCCGCGCCGATGGCCGAGTTCAAGCGATCGATCCAACCGATGATTTTGACCGGCTGCGCCACCGCCGCCTGCCACGGTGGTCCGAGCGGCGGCAAGTTCTTCCTCTACAGCAACCCCGAGAACGACGCCGCCACCTACACCAACTTCTACCTGCTGACCCAAACGTCGGCGTCCATCGGCGGCGCAAAAAACATGATGTTCGACCGCATCTACCCCGATGCCTCGCTCATCGCCGAGTGGGGCCTGCCGGTGGAGGTTTCCAAGACGGCTCACCCCGACGTGAAAGGCACCACCTGGCGGCCGATGTTCCGCGGCAAGCAGGATCCGTCCTATCAGACGGTGATGAAGTGGCTGAACAAGCTGGTGACGCCGGAGCCGAAGTACGGGTTTTCGTTCTCGCTGGACGGCAAATCAGACAAGCCCGCGACGCAGGCCGTCCCCGGTGGCGATGCGGGCGGCCCCGCGAACGCCAAGACCGGCAGCGGTGGCGGCGGGCCTACCACCCACCCGCCGGCGAGCAATCCGCCCATCCCGGTCGTCCCGCGCGTTCCACCGACCGATCCCAGGTCCAAGCCCGCTCCGGCCAAGTAGCGTCACGCGGCGGCTCGCATGGTCCCATTGACGTTCCTCGGGTCGCTCATCTGCCTGACGCTCCTCGCGCTCCTGATCGAGCGCGCCTTGCGGCGCCGAATCACCCGCAAGATGCGCAAGCTGGCGATCGAGTGGCGGATGCACTACTCCGCGACCGACCGCTTCCAGATCACGGCGCGCGTCCGCGAGGATTTCCCAGTCCCCGGCGCCTCCGATATCGTCATCAGCGACCTGCTCTACCGGCAGGAGGCCGAGGTCTACCGGTACTTCTTCACCGTCGAATACACGCAGGGGGTCATCCGTACCAAGCGCCGGGTTCGGCGTGCGGCGACGTTCTGCGAGCCGCGCGACCGCGCCGGCCCCACTGACTGGTCGCCGCTGCTGCTGGCGCCCGCGGATCTGCCGCTGGTCGAGCAGTACGGGGCGCTGCGCGAACCGCCGTCGCCTTGACGATTGGGCGTTTTTCCCTAGGATTTATCGGACTCACCCGCTCCCGGGCAAACGTCGAACGATGCACCGAACTGTCGCGACACGGCCGAGTGCCGTGCGAACGGAGAAAGGACTTTCCACGATGAATCGCTTCCGCAGCATCACTCCCTCGCTGGTTCTCGCCGCTGCCGCGCTGCTGGTCGGCGCGGGTTGCCAAAACAAGGTCCACGACGAAAACCTCGCGCTGCACGCGCAGAACCGCGAGCTTCAGGCGTCGCTGAGCGAGCGCGATGATAAGCTGCGCAGCGCGCCCGATCCCACGCAACTGTCGAGCCTGCAGCGCGACGTGGCCGATCGCGATGCCAAGATCCGCGAGCTCGAGGCGAGCCTTAAGAAGCCCGCCCCCGGCACGCCCGGCGACCCGGGCCTCGCCGGTATCGAAACCACGTACGACCCCCGCGCCGGAACCGTCACCGTCAACGTTCCCGGTGACGTGCTCTTCGACGCCGGCAAAGCGATGCTCCGCCCCGGCGCGCTCTCGACCCTCGACAAAATCTCGTCGGCGATCAAGAAGGACTACGCCGGCAAGCGCATCCGGGTCGACGGGTACACCGACAGCGACCCGATCACCAAGACCAAAGAGCAGTGGGACGACAACTGGGACCTGTCCTACGCCCGCGCCAAGGCCGTGATGCAGTACATGATCACCCACGGCGTCGACACCAAACTGGTTTCGATCGTCGCAAACGGCGCAAACAAGCCCAAGGGATCGAAGCCCGCGAGTCGGCGGGTGGAGATTGTGGTTTTTGCGAAATAGTTGGTGGTTGATAGTTGATGGTTAAGACACCGATCAACCATCAACTATCAACTATCAACTATGTCCCTATCCATCCTCGATTACGACATGGCGAACCTGCGCTCGGTCCAGAAGGGATTTGAGCATATTGGCGCGGGCGCGCAGATCATTTCCAAGCCGGAAGAGGTAGAGCGGGCGGAGAAGCTGGTGCTGCCGGGGGTGGGGGCGTTTGCGGATGCGGTGGCGACGCTGCGGGCGCGCAACCTGGTCGAGCCGATCCTGCGCCACATCGAGAAGGGCAAGCCGCTGCTGGGGATTTGCCTGGGATTGCAGATATTGTTTGACGTGGGGTACGAGGATGGCGAGCACCAGGGGCTCGGCGTTTTGAAGGGCAAGTGCGTGCGGTTTGACGTCGATCAGACGAGGCAACTGAAGGTGCCGCACATGGGGTGGAACCAGTTGGAGGTGCGGCGCGCGTCGCCGCTGCTTCGCGATCTGCCGCCGGGCAGCGGCGTGTACTTCGTTCACAGCTATCACGTCGTGCCGAGCGATCCTTCGGTCGTGTCGACGACGACGGATTACGGCGGCGAATTCGTCAGCTCGATCTGGCGCGACAACCTGATGGCGACGCAGTTTCACCCGGAAAAGAGCCAGCGGGTGGGGTTGCAGATCCTCGCGAATTTTGCGGCGCTTTGAGTAACCCCCACCCTGGCCCTCCCCCGGCGTACCCCCCCAACCGGCGGAGGGAACAAAAGCAAGAAAGCCCGGACTGAGGTGTCCGGGCTTCTTCCATTCGGGTTGCCGCCCGATGCTACTTGATGCCCCGATAGAGGTTGTAGCTGATGATGCCGAGGGTGGCGAAGAACCCGCCGAGCATGAGGTAGACGCTGTGGCCGAAGCCGCGCGTGACCAAGCCCTCGGCGGTGCCGGTCGAGTCCTTGCACATCGGGCACGCCGCGGCAATGCCGGCGACGGCGAGGCAGAGGAGAAGCGAGGCGAGGAGGGGAAGCTTTTTCATAGGGCGTTTCTCAATGTGCCGCGTAGGCGCCGGAGGCCTTGAGCATGAGGAAGATGATAACACCGGTGACGGAGACGTAAAGCCAAATTGGGAAAGTCCAGACGGCTATTTTCTTGTGCCAGTGGAAGCGCCGCTTCAGGGCGCGGTTCAGCGTCACGATCACGAGCGGCAGAACGACGACGGCGAGGATCGTGTGCGAGATCAGGATCGTGAGATAGAGCGGGCGAAGCGGGTTGCCCGCGGGAAAGCGGGTACCGCCCCGAATTTTGAAGTGGTAGGTGAGGTAGCAGGCAAGAAAAATCGTCGATGAGCAGACGGCGGCGGACATGAAGATCGCGTGGCCCTTCGCTTTTTTCGCGCGAATCAGCGCGTAGGCGATCAGCAGCAACACGGCGCTGGTGCCGTTGAGGGTGGCGTTGAGGGCGGGGAAATCGTGGAGCGTCACGAGGCCTTTCCTTCGTTGGCGAGCTTGGCCGCGTCGTCGGCGAGGCGCTGCATCTCGTCGCCATCGCCGCTTTGCGTGCGGTAGATTCCGCGGACGCGGCCCTGGGTGTCCAGGAGCAGGAACTGCGTCCCGTGCTCGACCTGCAGCGAGCCGTCATCCGGGTGCTTCGAGGCGATCTTCATCTTCATCGCGACATCGTCCATCTGCGCCTGCGTGCCGGTGAGAAAACTCCAGCGGGCGGGATCGGCGTTGAAGTTTTTCGCGTACTGCTTGAGGACCGCCGGGGTATCGCGAACGGGGTCGACGGTGAAAGAGACGAGCTTGATCGACGGGTCCGCGATGGCCTTTTGCAGCCTGGCCATCTTGCCGGAGATCATGGGGCAGGGTCCGGCGCATTGGGTGAAGATGAAGGAGGCGATCCAGGGGTGGCCGTGAAGATCATCGGTGGTGATGAGTTTGCCGTCCTGATTGATGAGGGAAAAGGCGGGGGCACTCCAGTCGTGGATGGGCAGGCCGCTGGGGCCGGTGGGGATGGCATTGTCTATCGCGGCGTAGTCCGGGGTGGTCTTGCGCCCGTTGGTGGCCGGGTTGGATTGCGCGCGCACGCGCTGCCAGACGCCGACGCCGACGACACCGGCCATGACGGCGACGAGGATGGCCCAGAGGACGGCGGTGACGATTTTTTGGCCGGTATTCATGTGTTTACTGCAAATCCGAAGAGACTCTGCTGGTGGCCAAGACGCTTGCGATGGCGAACATGATGGCGGCGAAGGCGACGGAGACGGTCAGGTTAATGGGGAGGCCGCCGAGAGAAATGGACGAGGGCTCGCCCCATAGCATGGCGCGTCGGAGGCCGGCGAGTCCGTAGCTTAGCGGGTTCAGCCGAATCGCCCACCGCAACCCGGCCCAGGTGACTCCCTCGGCGGGGAAGAGCGCGCCGGAGAGAAACCACATCGGCATGAGGAACAGGTTCATGATGGCATGGAAGCCCTGGGTGGAGGACATGCGCCAGGCGATGCAGAACCCGAGCGCGGTGAGGGAGAAGCTCATGACGGCCATCATGAGGATGGCGGCGAGCAGGCTGAGGGGGGTGTAGTGGAAGCCGATGAACGGGGAGAGGGCGAGGAAGATGAGGCCCTGGCCGAGGGCGAGGACGGTGCCGCCGAGGACTTTGCCGAGGACGATCACCATCGGCGAGATGGGGGCGACGAGAACGGATTGAAGGAAGCCTTCGCGGCGGTCCTCAATAATCGAGATCGTCGAGAAGATGGCGGTGAACAGAAGAATCATGACGACGGTGCCGGGGAAAAAATAGGCCATGTAGCTGGAGGCGCCGGATGTGGCCGCGGCGGCGGGTGCGCCGTTGGCGGAAGGCATCTGGAAGCTGCGGCCCATGCCGGCGCCGATGAGGAGCCAGAAGACGATGGGCGTGGCGAGCGCTCCGATGATGCGATGGCGCTGGCGAAGAAAGCGGACGAGCTCGCGGCGAGTAAGGGAGCGAGCAGGGAGGAGCAGGCCGGGGCGAGGCGTCGATGCGGGCGCGATGTTCGGCGCGTCGTCGAGGGTGGT
>JBBRIN010000270.1:0-5842 GCA_038221115.1 Tepidisphaerales bacterium | reverse complement strand
GTCTCGGCGTACATCTTGTGCCGGGCACCGGCATTCCCCGTAATCATGATCACAAAAGGCTTGCTGTTCTTGGGCTTGCGGGCCTTGATCTTCTCCAAAACCAGGAACCCGCTGCGGCCGGGCAGCATCATGTCCAGGATGACCAGGTCGGGCTGGTTTTTCTCGACGAGTTCCACGGCCTTGTTGCCATCCTTGGCCATGTCGATCGTGGCGCCCGTGGGCTCGAAGGCGGCCTGCATGCTGCTCAGGATGTCATTGTCGTCGTCCACCAGCAGAATGCGCTTGTTATCGAGGCTGCTCGCGGTGGGTGTGCCCGTGCCGGCGGCTGTGTCACTCATGGGAACCTCCTGGGGCGTGAAACGCAAAGGTGTGTGCTTCGGGGATGCCTGATCGACTATCTGCCTGCTAAGAGCAATTGTCAAGCAGGATCGGGAATGGTCCGATAATCGGCTTTGTGTCTCCCAGTGCTCCCATTGCAGTGTTGGATAGCGGCATCGGTGGCTTGACGGTGGTCAAGGCGCTGCGGAAGGCGATGCCGCGCGAAGATATCCTCTATTTCGGGGACACGGCTCGGGTTCCGTATGGATCTAAGACTGGGGCGACGGTGGTGTCGTTCGTGCGGCAGATCGTGCAATATTTGCGGAAGTTTGAGCCGAAACATGTGGTGATCGGCTGCAATACGGCGACGGCGCTGGCGCTGAAGCAGGTGAAGGCGGAATTCACGGATCTGTCGATCAGCGGCGTGATTGAGCCGGGGGCGCGGGCGGCGGTGGAGGCGGCGGGCACCAAGCAGCATCCGGTGATCGGCGTGATCGCCACCGAGGCGACGGTTCGGTCCCGCGCGTACGAGACCGCGATCGCGCGGCGGCGACACCATGCGCGGCTGCTGTTCAAGCCAACGCCGCTTCTGGTGCCCATCATCGAAGAGGGGCGCGCATCGGATGATCCGCTGGTCGTCCTTGCGGTCGAGCAATACCTTCGGCCGCTCATTCAGAACGGGCTGGACGTGCTCCTTCTTGGGTGTACCCACTATCCGATCCTCAAAGGGCTTATCTCGCGAACGGTGGGGGCGCGGGTGCCCGTGATTGACTCGGCCGAGCAGTGCGCCGACGATGTTCACAAGCGCCTGCTCACCGGGGGGCTGCTGCGCGGGGGGGCGGTGCAGGAGGGGCGGTTGCACTGTTTCGTGACGGATGATGGGCCGCGGTTTGTGCCGCTGGCGTCGAAGTTCCTGGGCTTTGACGTGCCGGCGCCGACGTGGGTGGCGCCCGAGGAGTTGTACGGGAAGTTCGAGGATGAGCTGCCGCTGCTTCGCGATTGAAAGGAACGGTATGGATCGCCGCGTGAGTCGAATCGTCGGGTTGTCGTGCGTGCTGGCGTTGGGCGCGGCGCAGGGGTGTTCCATGATGCCTTTCCAGAAGCGCAAGCCGCCCGAAGTGTTCGGCACCTTGCCGCCGGCGAAGGCACGTGAGCTGGTGCGCGATGATCGCGAGCGGCTGGGGGGAATCGATTCGCCGCTGCACCAGAGCAAAACGTACCTGGGCGTGGACACGAGCGGCGAAGGGGGCGTTGCGGCAGCGTTTCATGTGATGTTTGCGGCGCCGTACCGGGCGTTCAGATTCCTGGCGAAGGGTGAGACGCCGTTGAAGGCGGTCGCGGCGATGGAGGATGCTTCCTCGCCGGACAACCGCCGGCAGGGAATCCTCAAGATCATGCAGAACCGCTTTGCGCGAAGGGAGCCGTACACCAAGCGCTACGCGCAGATCGCAACGGAGCCGGGAACGAACCCGGCGGTGCGGGCGGCGGCGCTGCGGGCGCTGAATTATTCGCGCAGTCGATTCGACACCGACGCCTTTTCGAGCGCCCTGGACGATGCCGACCCGGCGGTGCGGCTGGAAGCCGCCAAGGCGCTGGCGAACGTGCCCGACGACAAGGCCGTCACCAAGCTGGTTCAACACCTTCAAAACGAGGACAACAAGGACGTGCGGATCGCCAGCGCCGATGCGTTACGCAGCTTCAAGACGGCGGAAGTCGCCCGGGCGCTGATCGGCGTTCTGAACGAGCGCGATTTCGGCGTGGCCTGGCAGGCGCGAGAGAGCCTGCGCCTGATGACCGGCCATGATTTCCGCTACGACGACGGCGCGTGGATCGCGTATTTGGCGTCGGCGAAGAATCCGTTCATGTGAGAAAGAGTAGGCGGTAGGCTGTAGGCTGAAATGCGTGCTTTGGTTTTCGATCAATCGCTGACGTATCGGGCTCGGCAGGTTGATCCGCCGGAGGGGGAGGGGGACACGCTCGTGCGGGTGCGGCGAGCGGGGATTTGCGCCACCGATTTGGAGATCTGCCGCGGGTACATGGGGTTTCGCGGGGTGCTGGGGCATGAGTTTGTCGGGGAAGTGGTCGAGTCGGCGCAGAAGGATCTGGCGGGGGAGCGGGTGTGCGGGGAGATCAACATCGTCTGCGGGAGGTGTGATCTGTGCCTGTCGGGGTTGTCGAACCATTGCCGGAATCGGACGGTGCTGGGCATCGTCAACCACGGCGGGGCGTTTGCGGATTTCCTTCGGCTGCCTGCCGCGAACCTGCACGCGGTGCCGCGAAATGTTGAAGATGACGAGGCGGTGTTCACCGAGCCGCTGGCGGCGGCGTTCCAGGTACTCAAGCAGATTAAGCTCGATGGGAAGAAGTGGGTGACCGTGCTCGGGGACGGGCGGCTCGGGCTGCTCGTCGCGCAGGTGCTGAGGAACGCCGGCTGCCCGGTGCGGATGGTGGGCAAGCATCCGGATAAGCTGGCGCTCTGCGAACGCTGGTCGATCCGCGCCCGGCTCCTCTCGGACATCGACCCGCGACACGACCAGGACGTCGTCGTCGACTGCACGGGCTCCGCCGCAGGGCTGGAGCTGGCGATGCAGATGGCGCGGCCGCGCGGCACGATCGTCCTCAAAAGCACGGTCGCCATAGGCAAGGCGATGAACCTTGCCCCGCTGGTCATCGACGAGATCCAGGTCATCGGAAGTCGCTGCGGCCCGTTCCGCGAGGCACTGCGGGCGCTGGCGGAGAAGAGCGTCGATGTGACGAGCCTGATTCATCGGCGGATGAAGATCGAGCAGGGGGTGGAGGCGATGGAGGTGGCGGGGCGTCCGGGGGTTTTGAAGGTGTTGTTGACGATGGATTAAGCGTCGCGCCCCGACCGGTCAAGCAAAACTGAGATAGTTCGGCGGGACGAACAGCCCCCGCTTTCGGAACGCTTCGGGGGATTCATTTCGGCATAAGTCCCGCAACCGAGTCATCGTCCGTGCAGATCGCAAGAGAAAGAGGGGCTCGCGAACGGCGGGGATTTTTTGAGTCCAGTTGGGCGCGGGTTGACCCAGACGTTCGGCAAGCAATTCGACCAAGGACGCGGAAACGGCCAGCACGTCGCCATCATCACTGCGGGGGCGCGCAATTTGCGCGAGAACGGGAGCATCCGCGAGCCATTCTTGAAGGAGACTTCGTGTCTCCAGGGCGTCGCCACGAAGCGACGCCTCGGCGATTGTTTGAATGTCAATCATGGGCACGTCCATTATACGCCGTACACCTCCGCGGCCTTCCGCCGCAGGTGGGCCAGCAAGGGTTCGGCTGACAAATCTTTCCCCGTGACGCGCTTGACGAGCTCGCGGGCGGTGAAGCGCTTGCCTTGGGAGTGAATCTTTTCTCGCAACCAGCCGAGCAGGCCGGCGAACTCGCCGCGGGCGAACTGGGCATCCAGATCGCCTAAGTCCTTGCGGGCCTGCTCGAGGAACTGGGCGGCGTACAGGTTTCCGAGGGTGTACGTGGGGAAGTAGCCGATGGCGCCGCCGCTCCAGTGGATGTCCTGGAGGCAGCCGCGGGCATCGTCGGGCGGGGTGATGCCGAGGTACTTTTTCATGCGATCATTCCATGCTGCGGGAAGGTCCTTGGTGGACACGTCGCCGTTCAGCATGGCCTGCTCGAGCTCGAAGCGGATCAGGACGTGCAGGTTGTAGGTGGCCTCATCCGACTCGGTGCGAATCAGGCTGGGGCGAACGTCGTTGATCGCGGAATACCATTGATCATCGGTCACGTCGCGCAGGGGCTGGGGGAAAGCCTGCCGCGCTTTGGGGAGGAAATATTGCCAGAAGGATCGACTGCGGCCGACGAAGTTTTCCCATAGGCGCGACTGGCTCTCGTGGATTCCGAGGGAGACGGCGTCGCCGCGCGGGGTGCCGAAGTGCTCGGGGGGGAGTCCCTGGTCGTAGAGGGCGTGGCCGGTTTCGTGGAGGACGCCGAAGAAGGCGTCGCCGAAATAGTTTTCGTCATAGCGGGTGGTCATTCGGGTATCGCCGGGGCCGGCGCCGCAGCAGAAGGGGTGGACGCTGACGTCCAGGCGGCCGGCGGAGAAGTCGAAGCCGACTTTCGCCGCAGCGTCGCGGCCGAGCTGTTGCTGGGCGGCGGCGGGATATCGGCGCTCGAGGATTTCCAGCGGGGCGGGGCGGCCGGAGGCGGTGATTCTGGCGACCAGCTCGATGAGGGGATCGCGGAGGGATTCGAAGACTTTTGCAACGCCGGCCGCTGTCTCATCGGGCTCGAAGGGATCGAGCAGCGCATCGTATCGGCTCTGCTTGTAGCCGACATAGTCGCATTCCTGGAGCTTGAGCTTGAGGAACTTCGCCAGCCATGGCTCGAAGTCGGCGTAATTGGATTTCTTGCGCGCCTCGACCCACGCGGCCTGGGAGAGGATCTCGGTCTTCGCCATCTCCTCGACCAGCGACGCGGGGAGCTTGGTGGCGCGGTTGTACGAACGGCGCGTCTCGCGCACGTTGACGGCGGGGTCGCCGTAACGGTCCGCCATGAGGTCGGAGCCCTCGACGGCCGCGAGAAGTTCGCCGATCCTCGGCGACGTAAACCGCTCGTGGACCATGCGCGACAGGAGGGCCATCTGATTGCCGCGATGCTCGGTTCCCTGCACGGGGAGATTCACCCGCTCGTCCCAGCCGAGGACGGATTGGACGGAGCCGAGCAGGGCAATCTCGCGGAGTTCGGTGAGGAGGGATTGATAGGCATGGTTGGCGTCGCGCATGGAGGTATTGGAACGGAGGGGGGGCGGTGGGTCTATGGGGAAGGCTGCGATGTGCAGATTTGCACGGGTTTTGTGGCGGAGGAGAAACCGAACGGCTCGTGCTTTCGTCTTTCAGGCTTTCTGGCGTGGGCCAATTTGACACATGATCAACTTAGGGCATAAAAGGTTCGTTTTCAGCCGGATTCTCCGATGTTGATCATTGGGCCCTAAGTTGATCATCAATTGGAGGTCGTCCAGTGCGTTCCGATTTTCGCGACTTCACGCCCTCCGGGCAACAATGAGAAGTGACCGACGTGACCGACGTGACCGCTTTTCTGTTCCCAAACAGCAATCGTTCAGGGGAATTCACCTCTTTCGGAAAGGATGACAATGAAATACGTGATCAGCTGGTTCGAACGCCCGCAGGGTTCGCCGATGGAATACGAGAATGCCCAGAAGCGAATCCTCGAAGTCTTCGGCCAATGGAAGAAGCCGGACAATTTCAAGATCGACTTCTTTGTGATCCGCGTCGGCGAATGGGGCGGGCACATGCTGATGGAATGCGACGATCTGGTGACCATTCACAAATTCTGTTCGATGCTCCCTGCCTTCGTGTTCGAGGTGCATCCGGTCATCCCGGTCGAAGAAGACCTCGTGGTGCAAGGGGGAAGGCCGCCGCCGTCGCATGCAAAGGGCCGTCAAACGCCCCGAACAATCCGGTGCGACGGGTCCGCCGGGGTAGTGGCGACGGCACGTCTGCAAGGAGATCGACGCAACACGGGAGACCCG
>JBBRIN010000269.1:0-5852 GCA_038221115.1 Tepidisphaerales bacterium | reverse complement strand
CAACATCCTGGCGCGGACCGCTCAACCCGGGCACGTTCAACATCAGACCGCGCTGGACGCCTCCAGCCGCCTGCTGAAAGGGGGCGATGATCCACTCATTGTCCCACAGTGCTTGTATGAGTTTTATGTCGTGGCGACGCGGCCGCCAACGCAAAATGGTTTGGGGATGAGCGCCGCGGAAGCGTCGGCTGAATTGCAACGCATCCAGGCGATTTACCCGCTGCTACCTGATACACCAGAAATGTTTTTCGAATGGGAGCGCCTCGCCTCGCGCCATGCGGTGCTCGGCAAGCCCGCCCACGATGCTCGGTTGGTCGCCGCCATGATGGTGCATGGGATTTCGGCGGTGCTCACCTTCGATGGCGGGGACTTTGCCCGCTACACAAACATTGAAGTGCTCGATCCAACGAAGATTGCTTCGCCCGCATAATTGATAGGCCAGTCGCAATTACCCCGCCGACCGCGCCGTCTTCCCCCGCACCGCCTCCACCACCACCCCCAGATTCCGAAACTTCTCGTATCGCCGTTCGATCAGGTTATCGATCTTCGTCCGTTTCAGGTCGCGCAGCGTCTTAGCGATGTACTGTTCGAGGCTGTGCGCCGTCGTATGCGGGTCGCGATGCGCTCCTCCCAGCGGCTCGGCGATCACCGAATCGATCACGCCAAACTGCTTGAGGTCCTTGCTGGTCAGCTTCAGCGACTCGGCGAGTTGCGCGGCGGCTTCGTTGCCCTTGAACAGGATCGACGAGCACGCCTCGGGGCTGATGACGGAGTACCAGGCAAATTCCAGCATTGCCACCCGGTCGGCCACGCCAATGCCGAGCGCCCCGCCGCTGCCGCCTTCGCCGGCGACGATGCTGACGATGGGGGTCTTGAGCCGCGACATCTCCATCAGGTTGCGGGCGATGGATTCCGCCTGTCCGCGCTCTTCAGCGCCGATGCCCGGATAGGCGCCTGGGGTGTCGATCAGCGTGACGACGGGAAGCCCGTATTTTTCCGCCAGCTTCATGCAGCGTAATGCCTTGCGGTAGCCTTCGGGGTGGGCCAGGCCGAAATAGCACTGCACCTTTTCCTTGGTGTCTTTGCCTTTGTGGTGGCCGATGAGCATGACCTTGTGGCCGGCGAGGCGGGCGAGGCCGCACTTGATGGCGGGGTCGTCGCCGTAGTGGCGGTCGCCATGCAGTTCGCGGAAGTCGCGGCAGATCATCTCGACATAGTCTTTGAACAGCGGGCGTTGCGGGTGCCGGGCCACCTGCACGGTCTCCCAGGCGGTCAGGTGGTCGTACGTCTTGCGGAGCAGGCCGGTGTAGTTGGCGCGAAGCTGGCGGAGCTCCTTGGTGTAGTCGATGGCCTTGGATTCCTGAAGCGCTTCCAGCTCAAAGATCTGCTGTTCGAGCTTGGCCAGGGGCTGCTCGAACGGCAGCACGTGGCGAGGCGGCGTCTTGCCCGCCCGACCGGCCGACATGGTGGCTTCCTTGCCGGAGAGAATGCCCGATTCTGCCATGATCAATTGCCTTCCGGGAACGCTGCTCGAAATGCCAACGCGACAGGGTAGACGACGGCTATGGCGGCATCAAGTCAAAGCCCTGGCCCCCCCGCCCGTGACCAGCAGGGTTTCCCTCGTTATTATCGAACCATGGCTCTGAAGCGCGTGAGCATTCTGGGCGTGGGCCTCCTGGGCGGATCCATCGGGCTGGCGGTGCGGTCGCGCCTAAGCTCATGCAAGGTGGTCGGTTACGGCCATCGACGCTCGACGCTGGACAAGGCGATCGAGATTGGCGCGATTGATGAGGCCGCCGATTCACCGGCTTCTGCCGCTGCCGGGGCGGATCTGGTGATCCTCTGCACCCCGGTGAGCCTGCTGAATGGAATGCTGACCGAGATCGAAAGCGTGCTGCGGGACGGCGCGGTAGTGACGGACGTGGGCAGCACCAAGCGGTCGGTCGTCGATGCCGGCGAG
The DNA here is from genome assembly GCA_038221115.1 of Tepidisphaerales bacterium. Lineage (GTDB taxonomy): Bacteria > Planctomycetota > Phycisphaerae > Tepidisphaerales > Tepidisphaeraceae > JANXVV01. The sequence continues at coordinate 3,892 of JBBRIN010000269.1, read as the reverse complement.
AGGCTGTTGGGGGCGGGGCGGCACTTCGTCGGAAGCCACCCCATGGCCGGCAGCGAAAAGCGCGGCGTCGACTACGCCCGCGCCGATCTCTTCGAAAATGCCACCTGCATTCTCACGCCGACGAATCAGTCCGACCCCACCGCACTTGCCCAAGTTGATGCCTTCTGGAAGGCGTTGGGCATGCAGACCGTTGAATTGTCACCGGCGGATCACGATCGGCTGCTGGCCGATGTGAGCCATCTTCCCCACGCGCTGGCCGCGGCGATCATCACGATGCAGCCCGAGGCGGCGCTTCCACTCGCCGGCAAGGGATTTCTGGACGCGACGAGGATCGCCGGGGGCGATGGCGCGCTGTGGCGCGACATCCTGCACGACAACCGGGACAACCTGCTCGCCTCGCTGGACCGGCTGGGATTGGAGATCCAACATCTGAAGCAGCTGCTTCATCCCTCCCGCGCCGCCGAGCTTGAAGCGTGGCTGAATGAGGCCGCCGCGAGGCGCGACGCGTTGCTGCAGCTTAAATTGCGCGAGGTGACGCCGGATTAGTGGGCCGATGTTGGCGCGGTGATCGGCTTACTCGACGGTGAGGCGGAAGACTTTCCAACGGGCGTCGCCGGGGGCGGAGTTGAGGGGGACGCGCTCGACGGCGGTGATGTGGCGGCCGGGAACGCGATCCTGCAATGCGCTTGCGTCGGGCTTGGCGGTGTGGTGGGGGTCGTCGACGATGACTAAGACGGTTCCGGTGGATAGCGAAGACGGCGGGGAGGCGATGGTGAGGGGGAGGTAGAGGGAGGCTTCTTCGGGGAGCTTGGTGAGGGCGAGGGGTTCGCCGGTTTGTTCGATGAGGGACAGGAGTTCAGCGCAGATGGGGCGGGCGGAGCGCGGCGTGTCCCGGGCTGGGGACCAGAAGCTGAGGAACGCGGCCAGCGTGAGCACGTACGCGATCGATTGACGCCAGAGCCAGAGTGCGCTGGTCCTCGCGCGAAGCTCGGCGATCGCGCCGGCGGCCGCGGCGAGGGCGAGCGCGGCCAGGGCGATGGCGAAGCCGCGGTTGAGTTGCACATCCTTGACGATGCCGACGGTGATGGCGGCCGCTGCCCCGATCCCGATGGCGGCCTGAATCCACGCGAGCCACGCGCCTTTGTTGAACGATCGTCGCATCGTGACGAGCAGGGCGGCCAGGGCCTGCGCGGTGATCAACACCTGGGCGGGGAGGACGGGGAGAAGGTAGGTGTTCTTCTTCACGGGCATGGCGGAGAAGAGCAGGATGACGGTGATGTACCAGAGGAAGGGGAACCAGCGGGGGCGGCGGCGGCGGGGGAATTTGCGGGGGGGGCGGCGGCGGATGAACGGCATGACGAGGCCGGCGATCCAGAGGGGCGTCCAGGGGAGGGAGAGCTGGAAGAGGCTGGGGATGTAGAACCAGAACGGCCGGGCTTTCTCGACGTTGTCCGCGCCGGGGAGCTCGCCGATGGATTCGTAGCGCCAGATTTCCAGCGCGTGCGGGACGTGGTGGCGGACGTACATCGCCCACGGGACGATGGCGATGGCGACGATCATCGCGCCCAGCAAATGGCCGAGGCGGTCAATGGGGGGGCGGCGTCCCGTGCAGAGGTGGAAGAGGACGATGGGCACGCCCAGCACGAGGAAGAGTGGCGGGCCTTTGGCGAGCAGCCCCAAGGCGACGGCGAGGTAGAAGATCAGGAGATAGACGAAGCGATGGCGCGGGAGCGGGGCAGGGGGGGCAGTCTTAGTATCCGGCCGCCGGGAGACTTCAACCCACGCCCACAGCGCGAGGAGGGTGAAGAAGCTGAGGTACGGGTCCGCCATCGCCAGGCGATATTGCTCGGCCGCGAAATGGGTGGAGACCCAGATGAGCGCAGCGCACCACGCGACGGTGCGGCCGAGGAGCCGGCGGGCGAGCGCGTAGATCAGGAAGGTCGCCAGAAGTCCGAGCACTGCCGGCGTGAGCCGGGCGAGCGCTTCATTGCCGGGCGCATGGGCCAGGCGGAAGAGGACGGCGGCGCACCAGTAGGGCAGGGGCGTTTTCTGCAGCCGGACTTCGCCGTTCAGGACGGGGATCAGCCAGGGGTTGACGGAGATCGGCGGGCGAAGGGGGGGCCATTGTGGATCCAGGAACGTTTTTCCATCCGGCGTTTTAGCGAGTTCGACCGCCGGGACGCTGACGCGCGGATGCCGCCACGGCCAGCCGGCGACGGCCATCTGCCGTGCGGTCTGGGCAACGCGGGCTTCATGGCTGGTGACGATCGGCCGGCGGCCGAGTGCGGGGAGGAAGGCGAGGACGGCGAGGAGGGTGATCGCGGTGATTCTCAGGGGCTTGCGCACGGGGGGATGATAGCGGTTGGGACGGAGCGGGGGGAGACGGGCGCTCCGTGAAGGAATGCAATTGCCACCAGCCGATTTAGTTTCGACCGGCCACGTACGTCGTTATCCCACTCGATCAATGTGTTCGAGGACCAGTACACGATCCAATCGATTTGCAAGGAAAGCCAAAAGCTGCGGCAATATTTCCAGCCAATGGGTTTCGGCCTTGCGCCGGAACACTTTTAAGGAGCCAGAATCTGTGGCTAGGGTATCCATAGCCCTTAGATCAATCACTTCCCCGGTCAACCCATTTCCCTCATGCAGGCCAATTGAGCAATATCCCTTTGGCCGTAAGGAGAGTATGCCTCCGCGGCCACTCACCTGGATGCTCTGGCCGCCGCCGTATCGCCTTGGTTCGTCAGCGATCTTATAGGAGTAGTCGTACCGCAGAAGATCATGATCGCGTTTCATCGCGTCGAGTAGAATGCACGTTGCATTGTGAAGCGTGTATCCGTCGCGCTGAACGGGGGATCCTCTTGGGATACCTCCGGCTACGGTGTAGTTCTCAAATACGCCGAAGGCGGTGCTGAAAGCAGGCCCCTCGGCGAACCCTGGCCCCCAGAGTAGCATCCAATCGCGATGCGTGATTTGGAGCCGATGTTTTTCATCGCCGTCACGAATGATTGTGGCAGAGTCAGACATGCCGAGAGTGGGATAAGGATTGGTTATTCTTCCGCCGGGTGCACAGATGGGCGCACTCGCCGACCTGTGCTGTTCCGCTGCACGGCAAACACAGCTCTCGGGGTACGGCGACCCGTGACACCCGCCTCAACCCGATCGACTACAGTCGCGTGGTTATGCCCCAAGATCGATTATCACGGATTGGCAACGGCTACACCGTCGGTCACGCTCGGCAGCGCTCGCTGGGTCGGTAGTGGTTCAGTTTGAATAATTCTTACCGACGTGCAACCCACCAGCACCCTGCCGATGCGGCCAAAAGCACTAACCCGGTAGTCTCACAAATTAGCTTTGCCGTCGGATGTACGGTTACGTTCATTGACATAAAGGCGAGTGGCGAGAACGCAATGATTGCGAGTCCGAGCAAAACCCTTTCGCGTCGCATGCCAATATCTTACCTCGCCAAACAAAAAAAACTGCCCGTAGGCGGTTCGTTTGTCCCCCTTCAATCGTCCCCACTACCCCAGCAACGCCAACAACTCCTCAATCTCCCAAACGTGATCGGTCAAACCCGCTTCCATCGCGGGCGTTACTCGCAACGTCTGGTGAATGCGGCAGAAGTTGTAGTGGACAAAGTTCAGGGCGACGGCGTGCTTGTGATTCTCGATTTTCTTGCTGAACCCGAGGGTCAGGCGGGTAAAGCGACGCATGTTCATTCGCATGGTGAGGTTAGCACGCTCAACGAAGCTGGTGGAGCAATGGGCGCGTTCGGGGTTGCCGCTAATTTCGTTCGTCTCAACCCCGATGCATTCGGGCGGGCTGTAGCGAATCGGGCTGCTACGATCCGGTCCGTAAATCTTGATGAGCTGCATGTAGTCCACGTCGTCAG
>JBBRIN010000268.1:0-5882 GCA_038221115.1 Tepidisphaerales bacterium | reverse complement strand
AGTTGGCGCATGAAGGCGACGAGGTCGGTTTTTTCTTGTTGGTTGAGTTTGAGGTTGAGGACGAGGTTGAAGAATTCGACGGTGTCTTCGAGGGTGAGGCAGCGGCCGTCGTGGAGATAGGGGGGGCTTTCTTTGATGCCGCGGAGGGTGAAGGTTTTGATGGGGCCGTCGCCGGGCTCGTTGAGGAAGCGTTCGAGGTGGAGGTCGTGGAGCTGGTGGTCGAGGTAGGCGGTGCCGGAGTGGCAGACGGCGCACTGGGCTTTGCCGAAGAAGAGTTTTTCGCCGCGGAGTTCGGATTCGTTGGCCTTGGCGGGGTCGAGGCGGCTGGTCATGGGGTCGAGCTTGGGGGCGGGGGGGAAGTCGAGCATGTTCTGCATCTGGGCCATGTGGGCGACGTTGACGCGGGGGATTTCGACGAAGCCTTTTTTCATGGCGTGGATGGGGTCGCCGTTGAAGTAGGCGGTGCGTTGCTCGAACTCGGTGAAGTCTTCGACGGAGCGGAGGGAGCGCTTGGAGCCGTGGATTTGCTGCTGGCTGACGCCGCGGAGGCTGACGGTGTCGAGTCGGAAGCGGCGTTCCTGGGGGCGGATGTCGGGGGAGAGGTGGAACTGGCCGGTGGTGTGTCCGTTGACGTGGCAATCGAGGCAGGTGACGCCGAGGCTGGGCTGGGGAGATTTGCGGTCGTCGGTGGCGTTGAATTCTTCCTGGGGGAGGGGGACGAGGAGCATGCGGAGGCCGTCGAGCTGGACGGGGGTGAGGATGTCCTTGAAGAGTCGGTAGAAGTTATTGATGGAGATGACTTCGCCGCGCGAGACGTCGCCGAGCTCGGGGCGGTTGCTGAGGAACATGGCGGGTGGGAACTCGGGGAGGAAGGCATCGGGGATGTCGAAGTCGATGTCGAAGCGCTGGAGGCGCGGGAACTGGGCGATCTGGAACTGGGGGAAGACCTGCCCGCCGGTGGCTTGCTTGGGGTGAGGGAGGGAGGGGTAGGGGAATGCGCCGGCCTGCTTGATCTGGTCGGGGGACATCTGGGCGAGCTTGTCGAAGGATGAGCCATCGGGGAGGCGCGCGGTGGGGCCGACGGCGATGGGTTTGCCGCGGGTCATTTTTAGTTGGGGGTCGAACTTGGGGGTCAGGTTGTAGCGCTGTTCGAGGAGCTTGCGCTGGGCGTCCATGACCATTGGCTTGTCCTTCACGTCTTGCGCGTGGACCTGCTCGAAGGTGGTCATGGGGGCGTCGGTGTTGAGGGGGTCGCGGGCGAAGTCGAAGCCGCTGTTTTTGCCTTGCTTGGGTTGGTCTTTGAAGACGGTGGAGGAGGGCATGGCTTTGGCGGCATCGAAGACGGCGGAAGTGTCGTGGTCGTTTTTCTTTTGCTCGGGGCGGGTGGCGGGGGCGGGCACGGCGGTTTGGGCGTCTTGAATGGCGTCGGACGGGGCGGGGGGGCGCGGCTTGTTGTCCTGCGGTTGTGCGCAGGCGTTGAGGATGAGGAAAGAGAGGGCGATGGCGAGGAATGCGCTCGCGCGGTAGTGCCAGCGGGGGTGAAGCATGATTGGTCTCCGGAGAAGAGGTGTCGCGGTTCGGGCGAGTGAAACGCAACGGGCGTGCCAAGCGGACGGAGGTGTGTTTGTTAGGCGTGGAGGCGGCGCTTCTGGGGTAATGCGGATCGGGGACGAAAATGCTAAGCCGCGAGCGGGACAATCTGCCGGGCGCGCGGGGGGAGGGCGGACAGTTCGGAAGCTGCATGCCCGTTCGTAGAAGGGGACTTTATATGGCGGCTTCTTCCATTTCGGCGTCCATTTCGGCGGTGATGGCTTCGTCGCTGGCGGGCAGGGGGGCGGCTTCGGCTTCGGCGGCGGCGTCGTTGAAGAGTTGCTGTTGCTGGAGGCGTTTGACGCGTTTGGTGCCGAGGCCGACGAGTTGGACGGAGCCGGAGCCGAGGATGCGGTCGATCTGGCCGACGAGGGATTCGGCGGGGCGGACGGAGAGGTCGGCGTTGAGCTTCAAGGTGACGGTGCCGGCGCCGTTGGAGGGGACGTGGAGGAAGACGGGGAGGTTGCCCTTGTTCTGCTGGAGCAGGGGTTGAAGCTGCTTGACGATGTCGGGCGTGTGGCGGGAGCGGTCGAGCTTGAGGACGACGGCGGTGGTGAGGCGCGGCGTGGCCTCGGCGATGGGGATGACTTCGTTGACGAGCAGGCTTGGGGTTTCGCGCTTTTTGTCGACCTTGCCCTTCACGAAGACGATGGATTCGGCGTTGACGGCGTTGGGATATTTGGCGAGGACGGCGGCGTAGGTTTCGGCGAAGAGGGTGCCGTCGATTTGGCCGTCGAGGTCTTCGAGGGTGATGATGGCCATATGCTGGCCGGCGGAGCGGCCGTTCTTGGTGACGGTCTTTTTTACGCGGCTGATCATGCCGCCGATGGTGACCTCGGTGCCCTCGGGGCAGGTCATCGCTTCCTTGGTTGAGGCGGTGGTGTAGCGATCGAGGGCGGATTGGTGCTCGGTGAGGGGGTGGCTGGTGATGTAGAAGCCGAGCAATTCCTTTTCCATCTTGAGGAGGTCGGCGGATTTGAATTCCTCGACGTCGGGGAGGGCGCCGCCGATCATGGCGGCGGGATTGGGGGTGGTGGAGGCGGCGGGGGCGGCGAACATGTTGAGCTGGCCGCTGCGTTTGTCGTTTTGGGTTTGCTGGCCGATCTCGACGGCTTTGTCGACGACCTGGAGGAGGGCGGCGCGCTTGGCGCCGAGGCTGCTGAAGGCGCCGCACTTGACGAGGGCTTCGATGGTGGCGCGGGTGACCTGGCGGAGATCGAGGCGCTCGCAGAAGTCGTAGAGGCTGGTGAAGGCGCCTTTGTCGTTACGCTGATCGATGACGGCTTCGACGGCTTTTTCACCGACGCCGCGGACGGCCATGAGTCCGAAGCGGATGACGCCTTCTGTGGATTTGAGATTTGAGATTTGAGATTTGCGATTGGAATCAGCCCCCTTCGTCCCTCCGTGCCTTCGTGCCTTCGGGCCTTCTTTTTCCACGTAGACGGGCGTGAAGTCCTTGTGGGATACGTTGACATCGGGTGGCAGGACGCGGATGCCTTTGGAGCCGTCGGCGAGGGTCATGCGGCGGCACTCGTCGATGTACTCGACGACTTTGTCGGTCGATCCCATTTCGTAGGTGAGCAGCGCGGACATGTACTCGACCGGGTGATAGGTCTTCATGTAGGCGGTTTGGAAGGCGACGATGGCGTAGCGGGTGGAGTGGGACTTGTTGAAGCCGTAGCCGCCGAACTTGAGGATGAGGTCGAAGATTTCCTGAGCTTTTTCCTTGCTGACGCCCTTGGCCATCGTGCCCTTGAGAAACTCGGGCTGGAACCTGGCGATGACGTCGGAGGTTTTTTTGCTGATGGCTTTGATGAGCTTGTAGGCGTTGGAGAGCTCGATGCCGCCGAGCTGATTGAAGATCTGCATCACCTGTTCCTGGTAGACCATGATGCCGTAGGTCTCGTCCAGGATTTTGTCCATGATGGGGTGGACCTGGGGGACGGGCTCGCGGCCGTGCTTGCGGTTGCAGTAGCTCGGGATGAGCTCCATGGGGCCGGGGCGGTAGAGGGCGTTGGCGGCGATGAGGTCTTCGATGCGGTCGGGCTGCATCTTCATCAGGAGGTCCTGCATGCCGCCGGATTCGAATTGGAAGATGCCGCGGGTTTCGCCGCGGGAGAAGAGGGCGAGGACGGTTTGGTCGGTGAGGTCGAGCTTTTCGAGGTCGATGTGGCCGTGCGCGTCGTAGGGTTCAGGGTTGCGGGTTCGGGATTCGGGGGGGCGGATTGTGCGGGTTTGGTGTTCGAGCTGGACGGCGCGGGTGAGGGTGGAGAGAGTGCGGAGGCCGAGGAAGTCCATTTTCAGGAGGCCGCACTTTTCGGCGATGGGGCCTTCGAATTGGGTGAGGACGTTGCCGTCGGAGTCGCGATAGAGGGGGACGATGTCGTCGAGGGGGGTGTCGGCGATGATGACGCCGGCGGCGTGGCAGCCGGCGTTGCGGCAGAGGCCTTCGAGTTTTTGGGCGAGGTCGAGGACCTGCTTGATGGTGGGGTTTTCGTTGTAGAGTTTTCCGATGTCGGGGACGCGTTCCATGGCCTTTTTGAGGGTCATGCCGGGAACGCCGGGGATGAGTTTGGTGAGCTTGTCGATTTCACCGAGTGGGACGCCGAGGACGCGACCGACGTCTTTGCAGGCGGCTTTTGCGGCGAGGGTGCCGAAGGTGATGATCTGGGCGACGTGGCCGTACTTCTGGCGGACGTATTCGATGACCCTTTGACGGCCGTCCTGGCAGATATCGATGTCGATATCGGGCATCTCGTTGCGGCTGGGATCCATGAAGCGTTCGAAGAGGAGGCCGTATTTGAGCGGATCGACGTTACAGAGGCCGAGGAGGTAACCGACCATGCAGCCGACACCTGAGCCGCGGGCGCCGACGGGGATGCCGTTGTCGCGGGCGTAGTTGCAGAAATCCCAGACGATGAGGAAGTAGGAACAGAAGTTTTTCCGGGTGATGACGGAGAGTTCGTAGTCGAGGCGTTCGCGGATGGCGGGCTTGACGTCGGTGGCGCCGTAGCGCCAGAGGAGGCCGTCTTCGCAGAGTTGGCGGATGTAGCGTTCGTCGTCGGGAAGGGGAAGTGCTGAGTGCTGAGTGCTGAGTGCTGAGTCGGGGAGAGAGTGCAATTTGTCAGCCGGGACTTTGTAGACGGGGGCGTAGCGCTTGGAGAAGTCGAGCTCGAGGTTGCATAGGTTGGCGATGCGGAGGGTGTTCTCCCTGGCGCCGGGGTAGTGGCCGAGGGCTTCTTTCATCTCGGCGGGGCTCTTGAGGTAGAGCTGGGTGGGGTATTTGAGTCGGTTTTCTTCGGAGACGAGGCGGCCCATGCTGATGCAGCAGAGCACATCGTGGGCGAAGTGGTCTTCCTTGGTGAGGAAGTGGACGTCGTTGGTGCCGACGAGTCCGAGGCCGACTTTTTGTGCAACCTCGACGAGTTCGGGGTTGACCTGGTCCTGCTCAGGGATGTGTTTCTGAACTTCGATGTAGAAGCGATCGGGGCCGAAGATTTCGGCGTAGGTTTCGGCGACGGCGCGGGCGGCCTTCATGTCGCGCTTCATGAAGGCGCTGGCGACTTCGCCGCCGAGGCAGGCGCTGGTGGCGATGAGGCCTTTGTTGTATTGGCGGAGGATTTCCTTGTCGATGCGGGGCTTGTAGTAGAAGCCTTCGCGGTAGGCGATGGAGGAGAGCTTCTGGAGGTTTTTGTAGCCTTCGAGGTCCTGGGCGAGCAGGAGCAGGTGATAGGCGGTTTCGCCGTGGGTGCCGGTGCGGTCGGCGCGATGGCCGGGGGCCATGTAGGCTTCCATGCCGAGGATGGGTTTGATGCCTTCTTTTTTGCATTCGTTGAAGAACTCGATGACGCCGAACATACAGCCGTGATCGGTGATGGCGAGCGAATCCATGCCGAGGGCTTTGACGCGTTTGACGAGGTCGGAGATTCGGCAGGCGCCGTCGAGCAGGGAGTAATGGGTGTGGACGTGGAGGTGGGCGAAGGAGGGAGTGGCGGTTGGCGTGGCGGGGAGGGGGGTGGTGTCGGCCATCGGTCGAGTCGCTTATACCATCGGCGCGCGCGAGTTGAAATGGTTCAATGCGCGCTGGTTGGCGGTTCGATAAGTTATGCAGAAGATATCCACCGCGGCAGGGCAGCATGGAGCGCGACTTAGGCATCTGTGGGATGGCGCGGAATCTTTTTCGGGTGCGCGGATTTAAGAGTTATTGAACAGGGCGGTGCGGACGCGTTGAGCCATTTGCGGGATATTTTCAGCCGGCTGCGGGGGAACAGGGGGATCTCGCGCGCGGATGA
>JBBRIN010000267.1:0-5883 GCA_038221115.1 Tepidisphaerales bacterium | reverse complement strand
GGCCGCGCTTGGAATCGCGCAGGAGCATGGGGCTGCCGCACTTTTCGCAGGCGACGGTGGTCTTGATCGGCTTGGGCTTGGGGGGAAGGGGGTTGCCCTCTTTGTCGAGGTTGATAATGGTCGAGCAACTCGGCTCGCCCTTTTCGTTTTTGATGGAGTACCCGGAGCAGCCGAGGAACTCACCGAATCGGCCGCGGCGCTTGATCATCTCGCGGCCGCAGACGGGGCACTTGTGTTGACTGACCTCGCGGATGGTGGGCTTGCCCTGGAGGTCAACCGGCTGGGTGGTGGCGCACTCGCGGTCGGAGCAGGCGAGGAAAAAGCCGGACTTGCTAATGCGATAGAGCATGGGCTTGCCGCACTTGGGGCACATGTAGGGGCTGGCGCTTCCACCGGCGTGTTCGATCTTGCCGAGGGCGCCTTCGACGACGCCGTGGAACGGCCCGTAGAAGTCGCGGAGGAGCTTGACCCAGTCGGCATGTTGCTCTTCGACGTCGTCGAGCTTGAGCTCCATGCCGGCGGTGAAACCCACATCCATGATCTCGGGGAAGGCCTGGATCAGCTTGGTGGTGACGATGGAGCCGAGCATGGTCGCGTAGAAGCGGCGGTCCTGCTGGGTTACGTATTCGCGATCCTGAATAGTCTGGATGATGCTGGCGTAGGTGGAGGGCCGGCCGATGCCGAGGCGTTCCATCTCCTTGACGAGGCTGGCCTCGGTGAAACGAGGGGGGGGTTGAGTGAAATGCTGGGTGGGAAGCACTTCAACGGGGTAGACGGCCTGGCGCTCGGCAAGCTCGGGGAGAAGTTGGTCTTCGCTGCTGACTCCGGCGACTTTCATGAAGCCGTCGAAGACGAGCTTGCGGCCGGTGGCTTTGAAGACGGCGTCGCCGGCCGTGGTTTTGGCGGCGAGCGTGACGCTGGTCTGGTCGAATTCGGCCGGCGGCATCTGGCAGGCGAGGAAGCGATTCCAGATGAGCTGATAGAGCTTGTACTCGTCGGGCGAGAGCTTGGCGTGCGCGGCGGAGGGGCTGAAGCCGGCGTCGGTGGGGCGAACCGCCTCGTGGGCTTCCTGGGCGCTCTTGTTGGAGGAGGTGAAGAAGTTGGGTTTTTCGGGAAGGTATTTGGCGCCGAACTCCTTTTGGATGTAGGCGCGGGCCATGGTCAGTGCCTCGGCGGACAGGTGCGTCGAGTCGGTACGCATGTAGGTGATGTGGCCGGCCTCGTAGAGCGTCTGGGCGGTGCGCATGGTGCGCTGGGCACCGAAACCGAGGCGGCTGCTGGCGCCTTGTTGCAACGTGCTGGTGATAAAGGGCGCGGGGGGGCGGCTGGTGGTGCGCTTCTTTTCGATCGAGCGGATGGTGAAGCTGGGGCACGAGGCGATGTGCCCGACGAATTTGGTTTGGAACTTTTCGGGTCCCTTGGCTTGCGGGTCTTCGGTGGTGTTGTCCCGATCGATGACGAAACCAAGCGCCTCGGCGGCGCGGCGGGCGATGGCTTTGTTGTCGGGTTCGAACTTCTTGCCGGCGAATTCGATCAGCTCGGCGTTGAAGGCCTTGTGGTCGGCGAGCCAGCGTTCGCGCTCGATCTTGGTGCGTTCGCCGTTGCCGGTGTTGGTAAGGAAGTCGGTCCACTTGGCGGCAAGTTCGGTGCAGCGTTTGGGGTCGCTCTCGGTGCTGAAGATGCCACCAATCTTCCAGTATTCGGAAGGGAGGAAGGCTTCGATTTCGCGTTCGCGCTCGACAATGAGGCGAACGGCGACGCTCTGGACGCGGCCGGCGCTGAGCCCCCTGGCGACTTTGCGCCAGAGGAGGGGGGAGATTTCGTAGCCAACGATGCGGTCCAGGATGCGGCGGGCCTGCTGGGCGTTGACGCGGTCGATGTCGATGGCCATCGGGTTGCGGAAGGCCTTCTGGATTTCGGCCTTGGTGATTGCGTTGAAGATGACGCGCTTGGCTTTGGAGTCGGGGATGCCGAGCGCTTCCTTGAGGTGCCAGGCGATGGCTTCGCCCTCACGGTCCAAGTCGGTTGCGAGATAGACGTCGCCGCCGCTGTCTTTGGCGAGCTTTTTGAGCTCGCTGATGACCTTGCTGCGGGAGGCGAGGACTTCATATTCGGGGACGAAGGTCTTGAGGTCGACGCCCATGCCTTTGGAGGGCAAATCGCGGACGTGGCCCATGCTGGCCTTGACGACGTAATCGTCGCCCAGGTACTTGTTGATCGTCTTGGCCTTTGCGGGCGACTCAACGATCACGAGATGCTTACCGGGCTTTTTGCTCATTAGACACTACGACTTTCGCGTTCGGTCATCTTGAACGGTTCGGCGATACCGCGGATCTGGATCCGTCCACCGATGCTATGCCCACGGATCGGTTATCGTCCGCGGGAGGGGCGTCCTTGACGATGCGAAGAGTTGCTGGGGCCGCCACGATTGCCGCTGGCAAGGCAGTGGGGGCGGAAGTTTGAACGTCAAATCTTCGGTTTGTCAAGCAATGGCTCGTCAAGTAAATGCCCGTGATCTTCGGCGGGATTGGTGGCTTGGCGGAAGGTCAAAACGCTGTAGTTACAGGTCTCAACAATATTTACGAGGGTATTCTGCCACAGGTTCTTTGAAACTTAAGGCGTTGCTGCCGGGCGGTGGGGTCTGGGAACTTGGGTTACCGGCGGCCCCACCCGTGATGGCCTCAGCTTTGCAGAATGCATTTACGCTAACGATAGGCATGCAGACCTGTCGGGTTAGGAGAAGTCCCCGATGGGAGATGAGCGAATTTCTGGTGGATGCGTCAATTTGTCGGCACAGAAGGAGCAGCAAATGAGCAAGAAAACACATTTTGCGTTGATTGTTTCGGCGGCGTTGGGGCTAGGCATCAGCGGCTTGGCCCCGATGGTCGCGTACGGAGCGGATGCGCCGGAATCGCGCGGCGCCCGGATTGAGCGGGAAAAGCGCGAAGCTGAAGCGGCGGTGAGGGCGCGACCGAGCGACGCACGGGGCGAGAAGGAATATGACATCGAGATCGATTGGGACAAGCTGCCGCGTGAGGTGAAGGGGGAGACGGACAAGGAGCGGGAGAATCGAAAGGTACACCACGTCTACCACGTGATGCGGGACGGCTTGGAGTTCTACCGGACGATCGTCATTCTGAAGAACGGGGACAGCCGATCAATCCGCGTGCAGGCGAATGGAAAGTTGCTTAGCGTGATCGACGTGCGTCAGGCGGAACTGGCTTCATATAAGGAGGATCCGGCGAAGTACTACCGGGAGGTCGAAACGCGGCAGGGGACTCGCGATCGTTCGCTGGCGGAGGCGGACACGCGGGTGACGGCAACGGTGCAGAAGCCGGAGTCGATCTTCTGGGATCAGGCGCCGGCGCGGGTGCGGTCGACGATCCTGCGCGAGAACGGGGCGAAGGTCGATGGGATGATCCGCTATCGGGACCAGGGCCATGTGATTTATCAATCGAATTTGCCTGAGGGCAATGGCGGCAAGATCCACATGTTGCAGATCCTGCCGGATGGGTCGATCTTCAACGAAGGCGACTTTAACACCGCCGGGGTGACGAGCGGCGGCGACTGGCGGCCGCATACGGTGGCGGTGGAAGACTTGCCACGCGCGGTGCGCGACGTGGTGAATAAGGAAGCGCCGCGCGGGCGGCTGCATGCGGAAGTGGCCAAGCGACGCGCGGGCGACGTCTATACCATTGAGGTGGAGGGTCGGGGCGGCGAGAGCCGGTATTTGACGATTCGCGAAGACGGGAGGATTGTTGGCGATGTGACGGACGTGTCGGGCAAATAAGGTTGAGTTTTTGGAAAGAGAAACGGCGGGGCTGCGTGATCACGCGCGGCCCCGCTCTTTTGCGCGCTCCCTCCACGGGCGTGGCGTTCGCGATTATGCTGGACGGCGATGGACGATGCTGCCGGCGGATCGCCCTCCCCCTGCTACCGCGAGGACGCGGTGGCGGTGGTGCGCGCGCTGCGCGGCGCGGGGCATGTCGCGTACTTTGCGGGTGGATGCGTGCGCGATGTGTTGCTGGGGTTGGAGCCGAAGGACTATGACGTGGCGACGGATGCGCACCCGCAGGCGGTGCGGTCGGTGTTTCGCAATACGCAGGCGGTGGGGGCGAAGTTTGGCGTGATCCTGGTGCGGCTGGGGCGCAGCGTGATCGAGGTGGCGACGTTTCGCAGCGATGGGCGGTATGTCGACGGACGGCGGCCGGAGGAGGTGCGGTTTACGACGGCCCAAGAGGATGCGCGGCGGCGGGACTTTACGATGAACGGGTTGTTTTTGGATCCGGTGAGCGACGAGGTGATCGATTATGTCGGGGGCCGGGCGGACCTGTCGGCGCGGACGGTGCGGGCAATCGGGAAGGCGGATGAACGGTTTGAGGAGGATCACCTGCGGATGCTGCGGGCGGTGCGGTTTGCGGCGCGGTTTGGATTTGCGATCGAGGGGGGGACCGCTGGGGCAATCGAGGCGCATGCGCAGCAGTTGATTCGGATCAGTCCGGAGCGAATTGCGGACGAGCTGCGGATGATGCTGACGCCGAACACGCGGGCGGGGGCGTTTGGGATGCTGTGGAAGTTTCGGTTGCTCGACGTTGTGTTTCGCTACGTGGAGGCGCGGGGTGATGGAAAGGAGGCGCAGTTCGCCCAGGTGGCGCCGGGGCGGGCGGTGCCGTTTGGGTTGGCGCTGGCGGCGGCGGCGGTGTCGCGATACTGGCCTGGTCCGGATTCGCGGGAGTTGTTTCGAAGGGGCTCGGTGCAGGGCTTGTCGCGGGCACTGCGAGTGGCGCTGCGGTTGACGAACGAGGAGACGGCTGCGTTTGAAGGGACGATCAGCGGCGTGGATTTGTTGCTGGGAGAGGCGCTGACGCTGGCGATGAAGAAGCGGTTTCTGGCGAGGCCGACGTCAGGTTCATCGCGCGACTTGCTTCGCGGGATCGCACCCGATAGCGGATGGGAGCAGAGGCAGACAGCGCTGGAGTTGGAGCTGGCGGAGTTGGAGAAGACGGAGTTTGCCCCCCTGCCGCTGGTGACGGGGGATGATCTGACGGAGGCGGGCTTGACGCCGGGGCCGGTGTTTAAGCGGGTGCTGGATGCGGTGTACGACGCGCAGTTGGAGGGTAGCGTGGGGACGAAGGACGAGGGGATGAGGATGGCGCTGGAGTTGGCGAGGGGGTGATCTTGTGGGTCGATCCAGCGGCCAATAAATGAGGAGGGCGGGCTAGCGGCCGCCGAGGGATTTGATGACTTGAGTGACGTCGCCGATCTGGGTGATCTTGAGGCCGAAGTTTTCGCCGACCTTCACCGTTTCGCCGATGGCGATCGTCTTGTTGTTGACCATGAGTTCGAGGGGCTCTTCGCTGGCTTTGAAAAACTCGATGATGGCGCCGGGGCCGAAGCGCATCACTTCCTGGAGGGTGAGCTTGCGTTCGGCGAGCTTGACGATGACGGGAACCTGGAGGCAAAGGATGCGTCGCAGCTCGTTGGGGCTGGGAGCGGCGGGCTTGGTGAGTTGCTGAGATCGGAGAAGGGGCATGGCGCGACGTCCTTGTCAGCGGCAGTAGCGCATTATCGGCTGGAATCGGCGATACGCAAGAGGTTTGTCAGGATGCCGACCTTTAGGCGAGCCGGCGGCGCGGGGCGTTAGATGCACTTCTTGAAGAGCAGGCTGGCGTTGTGGCCACCGAAGCCGAAGCTGTTGCTCATGGCGTAGTCGACTCTTTTGTCGCGGGCCTTGCCGGGGGTGTAATCGAGATCGCACTCGGGATCGGGGGTCTCAAGGTTGATCGTTGGCGGGATGAGGTTGTGAAAGACGGCCTTGGCGGTGATGACGGCCTCGACGCCACCGCTGGCGCCGAGGAGGTGGCCGAGGTGGCTCTTGGTGGA
>JBBRIN010000266.1:0-5887 GCA_038221115.1 Tepidisphaerales bacterium | reverse complement strand
TTGCTCAGCATGGTCCTGTGCATCGCCTAATAATTCGCGGAGTCGTCGGCGGGCACGGTGGAGGCGAACCTCGGTGGCGCCTCGCGAAATCCGCAACATCAACGCGAGCGATTCGATCGAATTGCCCTCGAGGTAGTGCAGCACGATCACCTCACGGTCTACAGGCTTCAGCAATCGCACCGCCGCGACGACACGGTCTTGCGCCTCGTGACGCGTCACGGCGTCATCAACCGGCGGAGCAGCAGGTGCGGCGTGTCGCCCCTGCTGCCACAATTTCCCGAGCGCCAAACGCCGCACCCATTGCCGCCGCCGCCACGAGCGGCATGTGTTCAACGCAATGGCCGTGATCCAGGTCGAGGCCAAGGCGTCGGCGCGAAAGCGATTCGCCTGCTCCCAGACCCTTGCGAAGACTTCCTGCACGACGTCGTCCGCGTCGTCGGACGACCAGGCGAACAGCCGGCCCGCCAGACGACGAACCGACTCCGCGTGACGCCGGACGATCTCCTCGAACGCCGCCGCGTCGCCAACCGCTATTCGCCCCAGCAGTGCGCGGTCATCGAGGCCGGCGGCGGCGCTCGCCCCAGCTTCGGCGGGCGGCGGGCTGGCGCTCAGTTCCGTCGGCACTAAGGGATTGGACGCGGGTTAGCCCAAAAGTCTTACGCCCCTTTCCGAAGATTTGATTGTTGGCATGAGCGAACGAGACGTGGCTACTGCTCCCATTTCCAGAACCGATATGGGGATATTGCGCCTGAACCATATTGCTGCCCGTCCCTCGGTGACTATCATTCAAGTGGAGGCCCAATGACGACATATCATGCGATCATTCAACGCGACGGCGAGTGGTGGATCGGGTGGATCGAGGAGATTCCTGGTGTGAACTCGCAAGGCGTCACCCGCGATGAACTGCTTGAGAATCTGCAGTCCGCGCTGGAAGAGGCGATCGAGATGAATCGTGCCGACGCGCGTGCTGCCGCGAATGCTGTGTTCGAGGAAGTGAGCGTATCGGTTTGAAGCGGCGCGACCTTCTCGCCCATTTGCACGCGAAAGGATGCGCCCTCGTTCGCGAGGGAGCCAAACATTCCTGGTGGGGAAACCCGATCAACAATCGCCGCACGGCGGTCCCGCGTCACAATGAAGTCAGCGATCAACTGGCGAAAAAAATCTGTCGCGACCTGGGAGTTGCCGTTCCCTAACGCAGCCGCTTCCCGGCCTAGGGCCGCTTCCACTCATACGCCTTCGGCAATTCTGCAAACGCCCGCTCGTCGAACTTGCGGCCCGTGGTTCTGCCAAAAAACTGCAGGTCAGCGAAATCGAGAAGCGCCTGAAAGTCCAGCAGGTTCTGGTCGTGTTTGCCCTCGCGCCAGGCGATGCCGATTTTGTCGGGGACGCCGAGGAACGCGAAGACCTCCCGTGCCGCGACGTGAGTCTGCTGTGTGCCTTGGGGGTTGGCCCAGAGATCGCCAAGCGCGGCGGTCTCGAAGAAGGCGCGCGGCGCAATGAGCGCTTTCACCTCGTGCTGGTCGATAGGGAGCTTGTCGAGGTGCTCGGCAAACTCGTTAAAGCGAGGCTCAAACCAGTAAGGGAAGACCGTCGTGATGCGGGCGAGGTCTTCAGTTTTCACGTCGGGCGGTTGGAAGCGGTAGCACCCGCACCCGCCGCAGCCGCTGTCGTTGGGGGCGGTCAGGGCGATGCGCTCGTCGGTGGCGCCGGCAAGCAGCGTGGCCTTGCCGCCGCGCGAGTGGCCTGTGATGGCAATCTGTTTGGCGTTCACGATGTCCGGACGTGTAAGCAGGTAGTCGACGCAACGGTGGTATCCCCAGGCCCAGGCGGCCAATGCACCGCCGGTGAAGTCGGGATAGGCGTCGTACACACCGCCGGTGCGGACGCCCTTGCGGTCGATCGCGAAATCGGTGCGGTCAAACTCCGCGAGGATGTAGCCGCGGTTCACAATGGCCGCGGCATATTCGGGCTTGACGCGCCCCCAGCAGAGGTCCCCCTTAAGGATCACCGGGAACGGCGGCTGATGAGCGCCGGTCGTGGCCGGGATCGTGAGCACCAGATGGGTCGAGACTTTCCCCTCCGGACCCATCATCAGCTTGATGGTGGATTCGGTCGCGCCGGGCATTTCGCTGGGCCGCGTGGTGGGGCCGGACGAGATCACGTCGGCTTTGACGTTGCCGGCGGCGGGCGGCAATTCGCCGTACTCGTAAGCGAGGGTGGCTTGGAGAATCTCCAGGCGGCGCTTGGGCCAGTCGGCGGGGGACTGGACGCGGGAGCCGTCATTAAACAAAAATGGATCGGGAAGATCCTTCACGGACGGCAGTTGATCGATGGATTTTCGAGATGGCGGGTCGGCGGAGACAGCCGCTGAGGCGCACATTGCCAGACACACGATTCCGATGAATGGGGCGGAATGGATCATTTCCTAAGCATAGCGAACGGGCGGTGGAAACGTAGCGGCTCAAGCCTACCGGTTACTTCGTTTGGAGCATTTATGACGCCCGATAACTTGGGCGATGTCTTAAATCCGGGTTCGATTGTCCCTGCCTTCGCTCCGCTGGTTCCGCAGGCTGCTTTTTTGGGGTATAATTGCCGTACCTTGGATCGCAGTAGGCGATGACCGCGGCACTTGGCGGCACCGCCTTAGGAGTTCGGAGACAGTGCAACAGGCTCGAAATTATGTCATACCTAGACCGCTTGTCGGCCTCGATCAATCATTCTGTCGCCACCGCTCGTTTTGAACCTCTGGAGGCGCGCCAACTGCTATCCGGGGCGACTCCATTCAAGGTGGGCAGCACGCCTTGGGTGCCTTATGCCCTGTTGATCCATCAGGATGAGGCCGCCATCAATTATCCGTACCTGACGGGTGCCGGGCAGACGATTGCGGAGGTAGACCGCGGAATTGACTACCGCGCATCCGTTTTGGGAGGCGGGTTCGGATCGGGGTTCAAAATCGCCACTGGCTATAACTTTAGGGATCTCAGCAAGAATACTCTCGACGATTTCGGCCATGGGACGGGCGTCGCCGGGATTCTGGCAGCCGAGCCGTACACCACCAATGACATCTTTACAGGCGTCACCGAAAAGGGTCAGGGTCTGGCCCCCGGCGCGAAGATCGCCTCGCTCAAACAGGAAGGCAGCGACCAGATCAAAGCTGCTATGGACTGGGTCATCCTCTATCACCACAAGTTGAATATCCAAGTCCTGAACTTGACCGATTTCGTCACCAACGTGCCCAACGGCGTGTATCACCCGAGCGTGTACGCATCCGAGCTCAAGACGCTGCACGACCTGAACATCTTCGTCAGCACGCCGGTCGGCAATGGCGAGGTCCAGTTTGGCCCCAACGCCCCCATCTCTTTGCCGGCGACCAGCCCCTATGTCTTTGGCGCCGGCGGCGTCAATCAGGACGACACGATATGGAACGACTCGCTGCGCGGATTCGGGCTGGATCTGTTGGGGCCGTCCCATAATGTGACGATGCCGTACTACGTCAAAAATCCGAACGCGAACGGCTATAACCAGTACGACGACAACTACACCGGCAGCACCTCGATCGTGAATTATGCCCTGGGAACCAGTTGGGCATCCGCCCACGTCAGCGGAACCGCGGCCCTCCTCAAGCAGGTGGATCCCACGCTGACGCCCGACCAGATTTCCCAGATCCTCACCCAAAGCGGCGACCCGGTGGCGGATCCGGAAAATCCTGGCACCTTTTACCCGCGCCTGAATGTGAATGCTGCCATCGGCCTGGCCTATACGACTGCCGAAGACCCGATCTCAAATCAGTACCACAACACGCGAAACCGCCGCGCCGCGCCGCTCGTGTTTAAGAAGGGCAGCATCGTCAAGTCGGGCTTGAAGCTTCTGATCGGGCGGCCGGATGCATACTCCTTTACGGTGCCCGACACCCGGACGCTGAACGTATCGGTGCAGTACGCGGGCGAGTCGCCGTTCCCCAGCGTGACGGTCTATAACCCCGCGGGCAAAGTGATGGGTACCGTGGGGAGCAAGGGCGCATCCTTCGCGTTTAGCCCCGGAACCTATTACCTGTATCTCGAATCACCCGCATCGCTCATCGGCAGCTACGGGCTGACCATCGCGACGGTCGTGGGTAAGGCGGCGAAGGCAACCCCGCAGGCCGTCAGCGCGACAAATTACACACCGCCTACGCAAACGTCGGCGTCGAATGGATCGAACGACGTTCTGCATCCAAAGAAGTACGAATCGGTCTTTGCGGGATGAACAGGTTTACCTGACGCCGCGGCTAGTAACCTGACGCCTTGCCATTGATGCGGTGATCGGCGACCCCCTGATAGTGGTGTGGCTCGACCACCCAGATCGAGTGCGCGTCGCCCTGCGGAATGGGCGGCGTCACGATCGTGTGACCCATCTCCGCTAACTTCGCGCTGGTTTCGGCGAATCGCTCCGGCGCTTCAAAGCTGAGCTGATCGGGAAACCATTGGTGGGAAATCCTCGGGGACGCGACCGCTTCCTTCAGCGGGATATGGTAGTCGAGCGTGCTGACCATGATGCCCAGCACCGTGTGCGGAATCGCGCGGCTGCCGGGAGATCCCGTCACCAGCTTCACGCGCCCATTCTGTGCCACGATCGTCGGCGTCTGAGAACTGATCGGCCGCTTGTTTGGCGCAATGGTGTTGGGCGGCGTGCCGATATCCCCCTTCACATTGGTCACCCCCGGAAAGAGGTTGAACGCCCACATGTCGTTGTTCAGTATGAACCCCATGTTCCTGACAACGATCCGCGAGCCCCACCGTCGCTCAAGCGTGTAGGTGTTGGCCACCGCCATGCCCTTCTCATCGATGATCGAGAACTGCGTCGTGTCGTGCGACTCAGCGCTCACGCGCATGTCCGTGCCAAGCGAAGTGCTCGGCGTCGCATGGTGTAGGCCAATGGTCTGCGCGACCTGGTAGCCATAGGCCGGGGCGATGAGCTTCGCCGGCACCTCCGTGAAGGCAGGATCGCCGAGATACCGTGCGCGATCGACATTGGCGCGCCGCATGGTTTCGGCCATGACGTGAACCGTCTGGGCAGACCAGCGGTCGTGCTGGATGAGGTTAAACGAGTTCAGAACGTTGAGCTCTTCGAGCAGCACTGTGCCGCCGGAACTGGGAGGCGGAGGAACGTAGACATCGTAAGCGTTCCGGTAGCGGGTGGTGAGCGGCTGGCGCTCAAGGGCGCGATAGTTCGCCAAATCCGCCGCCGTGATGATGCCCTTGCCGCGCGACATCTCGGCAACAATTTCCTGAGCGACCGAGCCCGTATAGAACGCGTCCGGACCAAGGTCAGCTAAGACGGCAAGCGTGCGCGCGAGGTCCGGTTGAATGACGCGATCGCCAGTCTGCCAATTGCCTCCTCCCGGCTTGCCAAACACGCGCTGGAACTCGGCCATGTCACGATGCGCGGCGAGGGTGATGTTGAGCGAGCCGGTAAGATTGCGGTCGAGGAGAAAGCCGTCTCGCGCGATCGCAATCGCCGGTTGCAGCAGCGTCCTCCATGGAAGGGATCCAAATCGCCGGTGAGCCAGCGCAAAGCCCGCGACCGTCCCAGGGACAGCCACGGCGCGAGGGGTGAACTGCGACTCTCCCTTGGCGAACATCGTTGCGGTGGCGGCCGCCGGAGCGCACTCGCGATAATCAAACGCGACGGGCGGACCATCACCCGGCGCCGGGTGGACCAGCATGAATCCACCGCCGCCCAAATTTCCCGCCGGCGGGTACGCGACGGCCAGTACGAAAGCCGTGGCAACCGCTGCATCAACGGCGTTTCCTCCCTGTCTCAAGATTGATACACCCGCGTCCGAGGCATACGGCGATACAGAGACGACGACGCCGTGCGCGGCATTCACAAAATGATCGGAAACGGG
>JBBRIN010000265.1:0-5900 GCA_038221115.1 Tepidisphaerales bacterium | reverse complement strand
GAGCATGTGCTGGAGGGTGAGGGCGATCTCGGGGCGCATCACTGCGGCGAGCGGGAGCGCGAGCACGGGGTGGCGCGCGCTGGATGGGTGGATCGGCGCGGTGGGCGCGTTGATGACGGTGTTGGATGAATCGCTGGCCATAGCTCCCTCGATCCCGATCGGCCGACGGTGCCGTGGGATACTCCTCCAGAGAACACCGTACGATATACGGATCGGCCAAGTCAAACTTTGGCCACCAGTGAAAAGGGGCCTTTCTTGCGAGATTCGGGGCCTTTTATCAGCCCCAGGCGATCTGGGTAAAATAGAGGTATCGTTTACTTCGTTTTCGAAGCGGTCTTGCCGGCGTTGGGGTTCTTTTTGACGATGTCCTGGGCTTCTTTGGACCAGGCTTTGGGGTCGCTGCCGTAGCCGACCATGCGACCGACTTCGGTGCCGTCGGCGGTGACGAAGACGATCGTGGGAAAGCCGCCCGGCTTGTACTTTTCCTTCAATTGGTCGTTCTGTTCCTTGACGGCTTTGGACAGGGTCTTGCTGTTGGGGAAATCGACTTCGACGAGCAGCAGGCTTTTGGAAGCCCAGTCCTTGAAGTCCTTGGTGTCAAAAACCTGTTCCTTGAGCTTGATGCAGAAGCCGCACCAGTCGCTGCCGGTGAAGTCGAGCATGATCAACTTGCCCGAGGACTTCGATTGATCGACCGCGGTTGAGAGCGTGTCGGTGAATTGGCCGTCGGCGCCGGTGGGCTCGGAGCGCGGGTTCTTTTTGTCCGCGGCGAACGTGCAACTGGCGAGGGTGGCGATGAGGGCAAGGGCGAAGAGCGACGTGGTTCGTAGGCGCATAGGGTTCCTTCTTCGTTAAGTGACACGCAAGTATAAGCCTCGTGAGTGGAAAAAACTTCCCACCTTCCGCAGATTTTCGGTTGTCTTGACACATCTGGGACACGCTCTTACCGTGCCCGAGCCTGGGTTTGGCAGCGTTTGGGGCTCCGCACGGGTAATGCGTTTTGAAGAAAGGTCGATCGCCGTGGCATCGTTTCTGGAAGGCAATACCTGCGTGTTCGGTCTGCAATGGGGCGATGAGGGGAAGGGGAAAATCGTCGATTTCATCACCGAGCATGCGGAGGTGGTGGTGCGGTATTGCGGCGGGGCGAACGCGGGGCACACGGTGCGGATCGGAGGGGAGAAATATTCGACGCATTTGCTGCCGGTGGGAATCTTTCGGCCGGGGGTGATGAACCTGATCGGCAACGGCGTGGTGCTGGACCCGGAAGCGCTGTTCAAGGAGATCGACGCGATGACGGCGCGCGGCGTGGCGGTGTCGCCGGCGAATCTGCGGGTGAGCTATAAGACGCACCTGGTGATGCCCTGGCACAAGCAGGAGGACACGGCGCGGGAGATGTCGTCGGAGGGCGCGGCGATCGGGACGACGCGGCGGGGCATCGGGCCGACGTATGCGGACAAGATGCAGCGCGCGACGGCGATCCGAGTGGCGGACCTGCAACACGAGGAGAAGCTGAAGCAGCGGATCGGGCAGATCGCGACGGAGCGGAACAAGGTGCTGGGGGTGCTGTACGATGCGCCGCCGATCGACTGGCGGCCGGTGTTTGAGGCGTATCGGGATTTTGGGCGGCGGCTGGAGCCGTTTGTCGATGACGTCGGGCACATGCTTTTGAACTATGCGAAGGCGGGAAAGCGGATCGTGTTTGAAGGGGCGCATGCTGCGCTCTTGGACATTGACCATGGAACGTTCCCGTATGTGACGAGCTCGTCGTGCTCGTCGCTGGGATTGTTCACGGGGGCGGGGGTGCCGCCGCAGACGGTGAGAAATTTTGTCGGGATCATGAAGGCGTACTCGACGCGCGTGGGCGGCGGGCCGTTTCCAACGGAGCAGGACAACGCGACGGGGAATTACATCCGCGAGCGCGGGAACGAGTACGGGACGACGACGCGCCGGCCGAGGCGGTGCGGGTGGTTTGATGCGGTGGCGACGCGGTATTCGGCGGACCTGTGCGGCACGACGGAGATCGCCTTGACGCTGCTGGATGTGCTGTCGGGGCTGGAGCATGTGCGGATTTGCACGGCGTATAAGCATCGCGGATCTACGCTGAACTATTTTCGGGCGGACATGGACACGCTGGCGGAAGTGGAGCCGGTGTACGAGACGCTGCCGGGGTGGAAGGCGGAGATTTTCCAGTGCCGGCGGTACGAGGATCTGCCGGTTGAGGCAAAGCGGTATGTGGAACGGTTAGAGAAGTTGGCGGGGGTGAGGATCAGCATGGTGAGCGTGGGGCCGGAGAGGATGCAGACATTGATGAGGGGGTGAGTGGGTAGTTGGCGGTTGGTAGTTGGCCAATTTGACACATGATCAACTCTGGGCGCGAAAAGGTTCGTTTTCAGGCGAATTCTCCAGAGTTGATCATGAGGTCCAGAGTTGATCATCGATTGGGGGGTGGTCGTTGTAGGGTTGTCGACGGGGATCGGGGGGCCGTAACGGGGAGAAGGAGGGGGTCATGTGACACTTTGAGACACAATGTTACACTGTTTCGATGTTTTATCTATTTGTTGCTTGCGGAAGCTTTGGCGGTTTTGCACGTTTCCGACTTTCCGACTTTCCGACTTTCCGTCTTTTCGTGGTGTCGGGAGGGACAGGGTTAAAATGGGGAAGGCCACTGAGCTTTGTTTGTGCAAATTGCACAGAATTCTGTCGGCGCGTGCGAGATTGGAGTGGGTAAGGACACGGGTGTATCTTATCCGGTGGGCGGGAGGGAAGCAAGGAAAAAGTTCGCTATTTGTTAGGTATTTTTAGACGGTTGATAGTTGGTGGTTAATACTTGGTGGTAGGGAGGGAGACGATATTCGGGCAGCGGGGAGGTTCTGGGTTCAGGGTTCGGGAGCACGCGTCGGGGGTTTCGGTTTTGAGGACGGCGGCCCGCGCCAAAGGCGCGGTTCCCCGCTCAAACGAAGAGCCGAAACGTGGTGCGGGTCCGATCCGGCTGCTCAACTACTTGGCGATTCCAAGGACGTGCAGAAGCAGATAACCGACCCAGAACACCGCCGGCAAGCTGATAATGCAGAACGAGAAGAGCAATCCGACAAGGAGCAATCGAGGGCCAAGCTTTGGTGTTAGGCCGGGTGCGAGCGCACGCGCGGGAGCCTCAACTAACCAACCGAACGTGTAACAAATGTTAAACGCGATCGGCACGAGAATGATGGCGATTGGCTCGACGGCGTCTTCACCGGGCTGCAATACTTTCGAACCGTTGATCGCGGCGAAGAAAATGAGAAAGCACACGATGCCGTAGGCGCCAATGAGGACATTCACCGGGATACGACGCGCTTCCCACCAGAGGATTGCCCGCCCGACTCCAGGCGGATCGGGCGGTGTAAACAGCCATCGGATTGTCGCGATAGTTCTCGTCATGCGAGGTTGTTGCGTAGAGCCCGCATTGCGGATGGTTTCGGCGGGTGGCATCGTGTGCCCTGTTCCCACGCTCACTTCGGCATGGTATTCGTTCCTCGGTTCGACTTCACCTTAAAACGAACGGCAGGGATTCTCAGTCGATCGGAGTTGTGACAGGCGTGCCACACTCCGGGCAGCGGTCGGGAGTCGCGCGAAGGTCGTAGCCGCAGCGGAGGCAAAGGCGGTGTTCACGCCGCTGCCACTTCTGGCAAGATGATCGCATCCTTAGCATGGGCGACAGCAAGAGGAGCGTGCAAATCGACCAGAGTGGAATTTGAATACTCCAGAACCGCCCGGCCAAGAGGTAGCCGGAAAGATAGCGGAAGCCGAGCAGCCGCTGATCAATACTCGTAACGCCGCCAAATAGCAGCTGCCAGTTTTTGTCCGGAGGACCGAGCATAAAGTCGCCCATTTCGATCGATTCCCAACCCGCGTTGGCCAAAGGGTGATCGCGAGGGAAGCCATCGCCGTGCGCAATCTGAAGTCCGCCGCGCAGGAGAGCCAAGGCGATCAGCCTCCCGTCGGCGGGGCGGAATGATTGATAAGAATCTAGGACACGATAGCTCCGCACCCACAGCGCCGCCGTCGCCACGCATAGCAGCAGCGACAGGACGGTCAGGGCGTTTAAGATGTAGCGGCGCACCCGCCTCATGCCGTTGATTCTACGCCGTCTCGGTGCTGGGCGGCAGCTATCGGACGTTCCCACGCCCGTGTGGGCATGGTATTCGTTCGTCGGTTCGACTTCACCTTAAAACGAACGGCAGGGATTCTTAGTCGATCGGAGGCGGCGGCCGGGTCTATCGCTCGCCTTCAAAAAACTGTCGCAGATCACGGGCGCCGTGCAGAACGCGCAGGATCTCGATCGCGTCTTTTCCCTGGCGGAAGAAGATGAGGTAATTGCCGACCGGATAGCTTTGAAGGCCGGTGCCCAGTTCCGGGCGACGTTGGCCGATGCCGGGAAAGCGGCCGAGGAGCTGCACCGCATCGTCGACGGCGGAGAGCCATCGCTCCGCCGCGTCGAAATTGCGTTCAGCGATATATCGCCAGAGCTGCGCCACGTCCTGCCTGGCCTGCCGCGTGCGCCTGACTCGCGGCATCACGGCACCTTTTTGTTGGCGGCGCTCGCCAGAAGCCGCTTGCCCTCGGCGCGAAGGTCCTCCGCGTCCCAGTCCTGCAACTCGCCCCGATCGGCCTCAGCGACGCCGATGCCGATCAATGCCCGCAGCTCCGCAAGCTCGTCCGTCGGCAGAGCAACCCGCCCCCGCAGCGCGGCCACGGCGCTGTTGATCACCTCGTCGGCGGAAGCGAACTGGCCGGCGGCGACCTGTTCGCGGACGAATCGTTCCAGCTCGGGGTTGAGAGAGATCGTCATGGTGTTGTCCATATTCCACAGTATAACGCGCCCGTAAGTGTGTTTCCCGATGTGATGTGATGGACTTCCCCACGAACGGTGGGCGCGCCCGGGGGGAACTTCAGTTCAGGCTCGCCTCGAACGCTTCGGGGCTCATGTAGCCCAACGAACTGTGGAGTCGTTTACGATTGTAGTACGCTTCGATGTATTCCGAGATCGACCTCCGCGCCTCGTGCGCCTCATCGAGCGCCTTTCGAGTTTGGGGTGAGAGGTCTTGGGTCGCGCGTGAGGGCCAAGACCGCGACCGGCGGTCGCGGCTTTACAAAGGCTTGCGTGGTCGAGGGGCGAGTGGAGGGTTTGAACTCGGGCTGGCGGAATTTTTGGGCGAGGAGGGCGAGGGCGGCGCTGACGAGGATGAGGGCGAGGACGCGGATTTTGCCGCGGTGGGGGTTGGGGGGTTGAGGATGGGGGGGCATGGGGGGATGGTAGTCGGTGGGCGCGGAAAGAAAAAAGAGGCTGCACGGAAGGAGGGTAGAGATCCGTGCAGCCGGGTCACCCACTGAGCCGGCTTGGCATTCGCCGCGCGTCACCGATAAGATTGGGTGGAGTGAAGGTTGTGCCATTGCGGATCGGAGGATGTCCGTGGCGGGGTTGAGGGGGAGGATGACGATTGCGGGGTAGCGCGGAGGCATGTGGCGCGAGTGGTAAGATCATTGGCGGGGTGAGCGCGGGGTGAGGCGCGAATGGTTGAAGAAGGAGCGGTGTGCGGTGGTTGCTTAAAAATGTGGCTTGCTGGGAGCTTTCGCTCCGCCGAGGCTGGGAAGAATGATTGTGGGATGGGCTCCATACCATGGCTCGCGCCATGGGCTACAGTCTGTCGCCCCTCCGGGGCTGGGGAGGAAACGTGGTGGGATCGATTCCTCCCATGGCTGGCGCCATGGGCTACAGTCTGTCGCCCCTCCGGGGCTGAGTGCTTTGGGATGAAGAACGGATTGGGCTTCATGCATTTTTGCGCGCGTGTTACTGCGGTGTTGGTGGTTGCGGTGTTGGGTGCGTTGGTGATGGGGTGGCCCGGGGGGGTGGGGGTGCCGGG
>JBBRIN010000264.1:0-5917 GCA_038221115.1 Tepidisphaerales bacterium | reverse complement strand
CGCATAAGCGATCGGCTCAACCGCGAGCGTAGTGAGGCAGAGATAAAAGGCGGCGGCCAGGATCGCGGCGTACATTCCGGCGGGCCGGGGCGAGCGATCCGCGAGGCGTCCGCCCGCGTAGTAGCCGGTGGCGAGGGCGACCAGCGTGACGGCGATTTGGGCCGTCCAGACGAAATGGGACGTGCCGACGTAGGGGGCGAGCATCTTTGCCCCCAGGATCTCGACGATCATGACCGCAGCGCCGGTCACGGCGGCGGTCGTGTATAAATAGAGCCGCAATCCCGTTGATGCGGGCTCGGCGGAGGAAGTAGGATCGTTTTCCACGGCTGTTTTTTACTCGCTGGCGGCCCTTTTGAGAATAAATGGCCGCGATCGCGGCGGTTGGATCGCGGGCAACGATCCGTCAGATCGGGCGGTATCATTTCGGTGATCGGGTTGGCAGTTTCGGACCATTTATGAGCATTTGGCGCATCTCAGCGTTTGCTGCGTGTCTGCTTCTCGCCGCCGCTGCGCGCGGCGCTAACCTGCCGCCCACCGCGGCGGCGTTTGTGGAGCACCATTGCGCGGAGTGCCACGATGCCGAGACCCATGAGGGTGGATTGGACGTTACCTCCCTTCCCTTCAACCTGGAGAACATCGAGACATTTAACACCTGGGTGAAGGTGCATGATCGCGTTCGCGATGGGGAGATGCCGCCGAAGAAGAAGGCGCGGCCTGACGCCGCGGAGGCCAACTCCTTTCTGAAAGCCGTTGGCGAGCCCGCGGTGAAAGCCGATCTTGCGCGTGCCGCCGCCGAGGGGCGCGCGGGCTGGCGTCGGTTGAATCGCTACGAATATGAGAACGCCCTGCGCGACCTGCTGCACGCGCCGTGGCTGCAGGTGAAGGACATGCTGCCGGAGGACGGCGAGTCGCACCGCTTTAACAAATCGGGCGAGGCGCTGGCCGTCTCGCACGTCCAAATGGCCAGCTACCTGGGCGCCGCCGAGTATGCGCTGCGCGAGGCGATGGCCACCCAGGTGAAGCCACCCGCTCCGCAAACCCACCGCTACTACGCGCGCGAGCAACCGGCCTTTGTGAAGAAGATGACCTTCACGCAGTTCAACCGCAGCCCGGAGCGGGCAACCTTCCCGATGCTCGGCACGAAGGCGCAGCCGGACGTGCTCGACGGGAAAGCGCCCATTACGGTCGGCGCGTCGGACCGGGCGACGCGCGAGCTGGAGGCGTTCGGCGTCGTCGCCAGCACGTACGAGCCGCTGGAGATTCGCTTCGATAACTTCACAGCGCCGGTGGGAGGGCGCTATCGTCTGAAGCTGAACGCTTACACCTTCCACGCGGGAGCAAGCGAAGGCGCAAAATGGTGGGTGGCGGATCGAAAGAATATTTCGGCGGGCCGGCGCTCTGAGCCGGTGACGCTATATGCGCAGACGCCGCCGCGCTTATTGAGGTGGATCGGCGCCGTGGACGTATCGCCGGAGCCGTCGGTGCAGGAACTGGAGGTGTGGCTGCTGGCGGGTGAAACCATCCGGCCGGACGCGGCGCGCCTCTTTCGATCGCGGCCGTCGAATTGGCACAACCCTTTGGCTGAAAAAGACGGGATGCCCGGCGTCGCCTTCCGATGGCTTGAGGTCGAAGGGCCGATTTATGACACCTGGCCGACGGCGGGGCATCGCTTGCTTTTCGGCGATCTTCCAATGCACGAGCCCTCGAGCGCTGGCGAGCCGGTCGCGGTGGATTCAAAGAACCCGCATGCCGACGCCGAACGCCTGCTGCGGACCTTTATGCGGACGGCATATCGGCGGCCCGTGCCCGAGGCGGAGGTGCAGCGATTTCTGGGCGTCGTCGATGCGGCATTGAAGTCCGGCAGCGCCTTCACCGACGCGATGCTCACCGGCTACAGCGCGGTGCTCTGTTCCCCCGCGTTTGTGTGCGTGGAGGAAAATCCGGGGCGGCTGGATGATGACGCGCTGGCATCGCGACTGGCGTTTTTCCTCTGGAACTCACCACCGGATGAGGCACTTCGAACACTGGCGACGCGTGGAGCACTTCACGCTCCCGAGGCGCTGCGAACGCAGGCCGAGCGATTGTTGAGCGATTCCAAGTCGAACCGGTTCGTCGATGCGTTCCTGGATTATTGGCTAGACCTGCGAAAGATCGTTGCAACCGCACCGGATGCGTCGCTCTATCCGGACTATTACCTGGACGATCTGCTGAGCGAGTCCGCCGAGCACGAGACGCAGCTTTTCTTCGCCGAGTTGCTGAAGGGCAACCTTCCCGCCAGCAACATCGTTTCGTCTGACTTCGCGATGTTGAACGAGCGCCTGGCGGCTCATTATGGAATCGCCGGCGTGGAGGGCGTTGCGCTCCGCCGAGTGCGATTACCCGAAGGCAGCGTGCGCGGCGGGCTGATGACGCAGGCGAGCGTTCTGAAGGTGACGGCCAACGGCACCACGACATCGCCCGTGCTTCGCGGCGCGTGGATCATGGAGCGCATCCTGGGCAAGCCGCCTCCCCCACCGCCGCCCAGCGTGCCGGCGATTGAGCCGGACATCCGCGGCGCGACCACGATCCGCGCCCAGTTGGAGAAACATCGCGAACAACCGACCTGCGCGGCCTGCCATGCCAAAATCGATCCCGCCGGCTTCGCGCTCGAGAGCTTCGACGTGATGGGCGGCTGGCGCGACACCTACCGCGCCCTGGGCGATGCCCCCGGCGCCAACGCGGTCGAAGGCTTCGGCCATAATGGACAAAAGTTCGGCTTCCATCTGGGCCAGCCGGTCGACGCCAGCGGCGATCTGCCTGGCGGCGGGCATTTCAATGACGTGCGCGAGCTGAAGAAGCTGCTCCTCCAGGACCAGCGGCAGATTGCCCGGAACCTCGTGCAGCAGCTCGTGACCTACGCCACCGGCACGCCGGTTCGGTTCGGCGATCGCCCCGCGATCGAACGAATTCTCGATCGCGCCGCTCCAGGTGGATACGGCGTTCGGAGCTTGATCCTCGGCGTCGTCGAGAGTGAGCTGTTTCAGACTAAATAGAATCGCGCTCGCAAAGGCTGATTATGAACAACCCCCGACAAGTCCCCTACTTCGCAACGCGACGCGCCGTCTCGCGGCGCCAGTTTTTGCGCGGAGCGGGCGTCGCGCTGGCCCTGCCGATGCTCGACGCGATGCGCCCCGCCTCCGCCAGCGATGCCGCAGCAGCGCAAACTCCGCGGAGGATGCTGGCGATCTGCAACAACCTGGGGCTTCTTCCCGAGAACTTTTTTCCCGAGCAGGCTGGGCGCGGCTACAAGCTTTCGCCCTACCTCGAGCTGCTGGGCGGGCAACGCGATGACTTCACCGTCTTCAGCGGCGTCTGGCACCCCGATGTCGACGGCGGCCACCCCGCGGATAACTGCTTTCTCACCGCCGCGCCGCATCCCGGCAGCTGCGGGTTCCGCAATACGATCTCGCTGGACCAATTCGCTGCCCAGCGCATCGGCAATCTCACGCGCTTTCCGTCGCTCACGCTCGGCGTGAACGTTTCGCGCGGGCAGCGCAGCCTCTCGTGGACGGGCACCGGCGCGATGATCCCCTGTGAAGAGAAGGCCTCGGACGTGTTCAAGCGCATGTTCCTCAGCGGCTCGCCCGAAGAGGTTGATCGCCAGGTGCGGCGGCTGGCACTCGGCCAGAGCGTGATGGATGCGGTCGCCGGCCAGGCGAAAAGCCTGGAGCGCCAACTGGGCGCCCGCGATCGCGAGCGGCTGGATCAATACTTCACGGGCGTGCGCGACCTGGAAGTGCGGATGGAGCAGGCCAGCGAATGGGAGCGCAAGCCAAAGCCCATCGTGGCCGCCCAGCCGCCCGTCGATCCTCCCACCCCGCGCCAGTACATGGACAAAACGCGCATGATGTACGACATGGCGCTGATGGCATTCGAGACCGACTCGACGCGCATGATCACGCTGCTGCTGGACAGCGTGAACTCCCCCACCATCGAAGTTGAAGGGGCCGAAATATCCGACGGCTACCACAGCCTCTCGCACCACGGAAAGTCGGCTACAAAGGTGGCGCAGCTCCAGGCGATCGACCGCGAGCACATGAAGCTGCTCGGCGAGCTGATCGCGCATCTCAAAGGCAAACGCGAAGGCAGCGACACGCTGCTCGACCGTTCGATGGTGCTCTACGGAAGCAATCTCGGCAACGCCAACACCCACGTCACCACCAACCTGCCGATCGTCCTGGCGGGCGGAGGATTCAGGCACGGGCAGCACCTGGCCTTCGATCGCGAGCGCAATTACCCGCTGCCGAACCTGTTCGTCTCGATGCTCCAGCGGTTAGGGCTGGAAGCCGACCGTTTCGCCACCAGCACGGGCACGATGCGCGGTTTGGAATTGGCCTGAGGCTGCGTCGCATTCACGCAACACCTGCCGGCTCAATGGCATTGACGGTCGTATTCGCGCGCAGCGCCGCACGCCTGAGAAATGCACGGACGCCGAACAGGTACACCACCGCCGACAACAGGTAGATCGCCGATGTCCCGCTCAGGCAGGCGCTCATTCCATACCGCGCGGACGCGGCGGCGATCGCGACCGGGGCCACCCCACCACCGACCCAGCCGATCGAGTTCATCAACCCTAGGGCCGCCGCGCGGCGGTGTGGCGGCACGACGTCGTAGAGCGACGCCCAGGTGTTGGCATCGTACAGGCCCTTAAAGTAACCGAACCCCGCCATCGCCAGCACCAAGACCGGCACCGAGAGCGTGTAACCGGTGAGGAAAATAAACGGCGCCCCCGCCAGGAGTCCGAAGATCTGAATCAGCATGCGCCCGACGGGCGTGCGCCGCGCAAGCCGATCGGCAAGGATGCCGCCGGTGATGACGCCGGCGATCGACGCCAGTTGCAGCCAGATCGTCCCGTTCAGCCCCGCCATCGAGAGGCTCATGGCGAACTTGCGGTTCAGAAAGGATGGGAGCCAGGTGAGAAAGATGCTGGCGACAAAGTTCGCGCCGACAAAGACGGTAATGAACACCGCCACCATCGGATCGGCAAAGATGTCGCCCAGTACCCGCCCCACCGGCTCACCCCCGCGCACGACCGTTTCAGTCCGCGGTCGGGGAGGTTCTCTCAAGAGCGCCAGCAGCATAAATCCCAGGACGACGCCCGCCGCGCCGAACAGGTAAAATCCGGATCGCCAGCCGTGGTATTGCGCGAGGTATCCCGCCACCGACCCGCCCGCGATCGTGCCGGCGTAGACGCTCGACTGGCAGATCGCCATCGCCTTGGAGCGTGTGCGCGGGTCGTGGTAATCGCTCACCATCGACATCGCCGCCGGAAAGTAGAATGCCTCTCCAAACCCTTCTATCGCCCGGAAGGTGATGAGATGCCAATACTTCGTCGATAAACCCGTGGCGATGGTGATCAGAGACCAGAAAATCAGGCCGCCGAGGATCAGCGTTTTGCGGCGCACGCGGTCGCCGATCAGTCCGGCGAGCGGTCCGGCGGCGGCGTACACCCACATGAACGCGCCGCCCACGATGCCCAACTGCACATCCGACAGCTTCATCTCGCTCTTGAGCACCGGGAAGACCGAGAAGATCGCCTGCCGATCCGCATAGTTGAAGAAGCAGACGAACCACAGCATCGCGACGACGAACCATTTGTACGCGCCGGATCGGCTTGCCTCTTCGCTCTGCACCGGCGGCTGCAGTTCAATCATTGGCTCGCGCTCCGCCGCACTCGATTCCACTCGCCGTCGCAATTCAACGTGCAATCAGTGACGCGGATTTTTCAGGAAATAGATCAAACCATCTTCCGCGCCCACCAGCAGATCCGGAATTCCATCCCCCGCGAAATCGCACACGGTCGGCGACGTGTCATGGCCAGCCAATACCGTCTTGGCCATCGGCCCGATGTCCCTGAAGACAAACTGGTTCGGTTCCG
>JBBRIN010000263.1:0-5932 GCA_038221115.1 Tepidisphaerales bacterium | reverse complement strand
AAGCGATCTCCAGGGAGCGCAGCTTCACCATGGGGGTGTAGTTGCTCTCCCAGTCGGCCGGCGCCAGCGCGATGCGCGCGCGGCGATACATCTCAAACATGCCGGGCCGCGTCAGCATCCCGTGGTAGCAATCCGCCACATCGAGAAATTGCTTCCACCCTTCGGCCCCAAAGATAATGGGCTTGACCCCCGCGTTCTTCAGGTGCTTGACCATGTTCACGCGCCGCGGGTACGGCGCGCCGATGACGATCAGCGGCAAATCGCGCGGCGCGTTGCCCGGATCCTCCGGCGTGACGCACGCCCACCGGATCGTCTCCATGAAATGGATGTCGCGATCCTTGGCCTGCTTCACCATGTCGCGCGACGTCGTGAGGTACACGTCGTAAGTCTTGCGAAACTGCCTGGCGATCGTCTCGAAATCCCCCTTGTTCCGCGTGTATGACGGGATGAAGATCGGATCGTCATACGCAAACCCCACGATGGCCGTCCCCGACTCGTGGATCGCGCGGTTTTCCTCCTCGCGCAGCAGATCGTATGGCGGGTAGCAAATGAAGATGTCGGGCTTGTCGGCGGCAATTCGCTGAAGCAACACCCGCCGATAGAGTTCGATGCCGAACTGCTCGCAGAGCTCATCGGGGTCGAGCGTGGATACCTCGTGCCCCATCGCGCGGAGATCAGCCGTCATCCAGTGGTGAAATGCTCCGTGACTCACCACCGCATTGGAAAGAAGAATCTTCATAAGGTGCTAATCCGGCAGAACCACGGCGCAAATCCAAAAGGGGCCGCATCATAACCCCCTCACCCCAACCCCGCCACTTTTACTGTGATCCCCTCGCCCCCGTATCCGGGGGAGAGGGTTCGGGTGAGGGGGATTGGCATTCCCATTCGTGAATTCCCTCCGAATATTCCCGCGCCCCTCCCATTCGCCAACTCCGCCCGATATCCCTTAAAATCTCGGTATGTCCACCGCAACGACCACTCCCCCGCCATCCCCCGCTCTCGCCCCGGCAAACGAATCTGAATACAACCGCACCCACATCGACTTCCGTCGCCCGATGCCGCGCCCCAAGGTGCGCGGGTTGGTGATCGATTTCCATTGCCACCTCTTGGCCGCGCGTCACGCCAAGGGGTGGTTCGAATGCGCCCGCCACTACGGCATGGACTGCTTCCTGACGATGTGCCAGCTCGAGGAAGCGATGGGCCTACAGCGCGACTACGGCGACCGCCTTCAGTTCATCGCCGTCCCCGCCTGGCGCGACGCGGGCGCCAACTGGATCGACAACTGGTTCAATCGGGTCGAATCGTTCTATAACCTGGGCTCGCGCATCATCAAGTTTCACGTCGCGCCGGGCACGATGGCGATGCGTAACCTGCGGCTGGACTCGCCGCAGCTCAAGCCGTTCTTCCGCGAAGTGGCCGCGCGCCGAATGGCGGTCATGACCCACGTCGGCGATCCCGATACGTGGTACCACGGCAAGTACGCTGCCGAACCGGCCAAGTACGGTACGCGGGATGACCACTATAAGATGTTTGAATCGGTCCTTGCCGAGCATCCCAAGGATTTGCCCTGGATCGGCGCCCATATGGGAGGCAATCCGGAGGACCTTGCGCGGCTCCAACGCCTGCTCGACACCTACCCTAACTTCTACCTCGATTGCTCGGCGACGCGATGGATGGTCCGCGAAATCAGCAAGCGCCGCGATGAGGCGCGGGAATTCTTCATCCGCAACCAGCAGCGCATCCTATTCGGCTCCGATCAAGTGAGCGGCGACGACCGTGGCTTCGACTTCCTCGCCTCCCGCTTCTGGTGCCACCGAAAACTGTGGGAAACCGCGTATTCCGGCCCTTCTCCCATCCTCGACCCCGATTTGCCAGCGGATCAACAACCGACTCTCCATGGCCTGGCGCTGCCCGATGCGACGTTGCAACTTCTCTATCACGACAACGCGGCGAATGTGTTGAGCCAACTGGGGTTGTCGTTTGGATGGGGATGAAAACAGAATGCTCAATGCTGAATGCTGAAAGCGCAGAAGGCCGACTCGAATCTCGAGTCGGCCGTCCCCCTCTTTTTCAGCATTCAGGCCGGCATTCAATCTGCCAACCTCACCGGCACGTCCCACATCTTCCCGTCTCGGTATACCTCGACCTTTTCCACGCGAATTTTGCTGATGCCCAGCGCGCTCACCGGGATGTGCTGCCCGTTGTTGTCGTAGAACATCTGGAAGTTGAGGTGCCTAAAGCTCGAGCCCTTGTCGTGCGGCAGAATCGCAACGTACACGACGTACTTCTGGTTGATCCAGACCTCGATATCCTTCCAATCCGCCGGCGAAAGGTTCGCCAGGTGGACGGCCTTGAGCGTGTAATCCACTTCCGCTCGCGCCGCCGCCTCCCCACCGCGCGGGGCGTCGGCCTCGTAGGTTCGCTTCGCCGCGTCTGCTGCGAACTGCGCGCTCGTCTTTCGCAGGCTGGCGTCCTTGTTGGGGATCATCGCCGCTCGGCCCTCGCACCCGGCCGTCGCGATGCCACACAAAAACGCCAACAGGCCCGCACCGATCGTCTTTAAGAATCCGTTCATCACGCCACTTCTCTTTCCAAGGAGGTCCGTCAAACGTCGCGTGCCGCGTCGGCGCGCCATCTTCGTTATCGGACCCCCGCCTCCGGCCAGTCCAATAAAAACGGCGCGGAACGATGGCCGGTCCCCTTTCTTGGGACTCCGGGGGAGGGATAGGGATGAGAGTCTGTCGACCATTTTCAGAGCGGAGACTCCGAAGAATTGCGGGTTACAATCGCACCATGACCGACATCGCCACCGACCCCCTCTCTCCCCTCGGCCACAGTCTCCTCAAGCTGCACGCCGGCAAGGCTTATGCGCTGCTCACACTTCCCGTGGCCCACGCCGGGTCACCCGATGCGCGAGCGGTATTGGAAATGCTCCATCCCGACCAACTTTTGGCCACCCCGGTCAAGAATCAGGACGAGGCCGATGCGATGCTCGCCGGGCTGTGGCTTTATCATGACATGCTGGAGCCGTCCCACCTCATCTCCCAATCGTTGCGCACCGCAAGCGGTTCCCTATGGCACGCCATCCTTCACCGCCGCGAGGGTGATTTTTCGAATGCTAGATACTGGTACCGCAAGGCCCCCGCGCACCCCATGCTCGCGGTCATCGGCAACAATGTCGCGCTTGCGATCAACCCCCTGCCGGCCGACAAGTCGCTGCTCCGGCTCCTGCGCAACACGTGGGATCCGTGTGCGTTCGTAGACTTGGTCGAAGAAATCACAGACAACCCTGCCGACCCCCGACTTCCCACCGCGCAGATGATCCAGCGTCTGGAGTGGCAGCTTCTGTTCGATCACTGCACGCGGCAAGCCGCGGGGCATTGACCCCCGCGACGGCTTCTCACTCCTTTGGTTTGCGTTCCCATTCGCGCTCAAAGCGCCA
The DNA here is from genome assembly GCA_038221115.1 of Tepidisphaerales bacterium. Taxonomy (GTDB): domain Bacteria; phylum Planctomycetota; class Phycisphaerae; order Tepidisphaerales; family Tepidisphaeraceae; genus JANXVV01. The sequence goes on along the minus strand of JBBRIN010000263.1, from coordinate 2,490 downwards.
TAACAGTTCAGCGGCGTATTCCGCCACCCGTTGCAGATCCACTTCGGAAGCCACTCGGCCGCCGCTTCCCGCGGGTTCTGGAAAGTTCCGCGCGAGGATCAGAGCACCCACGCGCAACGCCGCGGCCGCCGCCGGCCCGGATGGATCGATTAACCGCGCCATGGTTGCTCCTTTGGGTCTGTCAGTCGGCGGTCAACGTCAGCCGCTGTCCGTCCTTAGAGTCCGCCGCTGCCTGTCAAGCCGCGTTATTCGACGGATTTCGCAGGTGACAGAGCCGGACAGCACCGACATTGTCCGCCGTTTGCCCGACATCGGTGTCGGCGCCCTTCAGTCATGTCGGCTTGCCCGAACCCCCCTACCGATCCAATTCCGCTGCGATGATGTTGATGCTTCCGAGGATCGCCACCACGTCGCTGATCATGTGCCCCTCGATCAGCTTGGGAAAAATCTGATAATTGATGTAGCACGGCGGCCGCGTCCGCACGCGCCACGGCACATTTTCGCCGGCGCTGACGATGTAATACCCCAACTCCCCGTTAGCCGTCTCGATCGGCATGTAAACCTCGCCCCGGGGCGCCTCGAAGCCCCGGTTGGTCATGATCAACTCGAAGTGGTGAATCAGACCCTCGATGCTGCTGTACACCTGATCCTTCGGCGGCAGCGTCTCCTTGCCCTCCGGGCTCACGTTTACCGGACCTCCGGGAATGTTGTCGATCAACTGGCGGATGATCTGGATCGATTGTTTCATCTCCTCCAATCGCACGAGATAGCGCGCGTAGACGTCGCCGGTGGTCATGATCGGGACTTTGAAATCCACCGCCGGCGCGGCCTGGCCGTCCCAGTTGTCCTGGAAGCAGAGGTACGGATCATCTTTGCGGACGTCGCGCTTGACGCCGCTGGCGCGGGCCATCGGGCCGGTCAGGCTCCAGGCGATCGCGTCCGCGCGGCTCACGATGCCCACGCCCTTGGTGCGGTCCACGAAGATGCGATTCTTGTTCAGCAGCGTCTCGACGTCGGCCATCGCGCGGGGCAGCGAGTCATCGATGAACTTATGAACCATGCGCTTGAAGACCGCCTCGTCCGGCAGGTCCATGTTGAGCCCCCCGACCCGCGTCCACGAGGTATGGAACCGCTGGCCACTGATGTATTCGACGATGTCGTAGATCGCTTCGCGCTCGTTGAAGCCGTAAAGAAATGCGGTAAAAGCCCCTAAATCCAGTCCGGCCGCGCCGACGCAGAGCAGGTGCGATTGAATCCGTCCAAGCTCGCCGGCGATCGTCCGCAGCACCTTGCAGCGCGGCGTGAGGTCGATGCCCATCAGCTTTTCAGTCGCGCCGTGCCAAGCCAGCTCGTTGTAGATCGGCGCCGAATAGTCCATCCGGTCGACGATCGTCACGTTCTGATTGTAGTTGAGGTTCTCCATCAGCTTTTCGAATCCGCTGTGGAGATAACCGATGTGAGGGGTTGCGCGCAGAATGCGTTCGCCGTCCAATTCGAGCACGAGCCGCAAGGTCGTGTGCGTGGCTGGGTGCTGGGGTCCGAAGTTGAGCGTCCACCGATTCCCCGTCTCCGCTGTCGCATCGCCGCCGGCAAGCGGCAACAGATCGTTGGACGTTTCGGAAAGGGTGTATGGCATCGACAAATCCTATCTGTCTTTGGAGCCGGCGGTGGCGTGGGGTGCCTTCCACCGGTGAAGGGCAGAATTATAGCGGGGAGGTTATATCGTGCCAGACTTCACGAAGCTCCGAGGAAGCTAGTATCTACTAGCTAAATGTAGATGCCTTATTGGATTGAAAGCGTGCCAGCACGTGCTACTCTGCCGCTTTGAATGTTCTACGTGGAACAACGCAACCTTGGAATGGAGTCCATCATGTCTAAGATCGCGAAAGATCGTCCCCGCTTGGGACGCGGCCTGAGCAGCCTCATCTCGGTGGCTTCGCCCGCATCGATTAGCGTTGACGTACCACCTGAGGAGAAGGTGTTTGGTGCCGCCCCGGCGACCGAGCCTACCCCGTCGCGGCCCGAGGAGATCCGGCTCGAACAGATCTCACCCAACCCGCACCAGCCTAGGAAGAATTTTTCAGATGCAGGACTTGCGGAGCTCGCGGCAAGTCTACGCTCCACCGGCCTGATACAGCCCATCGTGGTCCGCCGCACCGATGGCGGATATCAGTTAATCGCGGGTGAGCGCCGATGGCGCGCTGCCAAACTTGCCGGCTTGACCACGATCCCGGCGATCATTCGTGACGTCGATAGCCTCACCCAAGCCCAGATGGCCCTGGTGGAGAACGTCCAGCGCGAGGATTTGAACCCGATTGAACGCGCGACGGCGTATCGCACCCTGCTGGATCAGCTCGGCTTGACGCAGGCCGAGCTCGCTGGCCGGCTGGGAGAGGATCGCAGTTCGATCGCGAACTATCTCCGCCTGCTCGAGCTCTCTGCCGCCGTCCGGCAGCTCGTCACGGATGGCTCTCTTTCCCTTGGCCATGC
>JBBRIN010000262.1:0-5951 GCA_038221115.1 Tepidisphaerales bacterium | reverse complement strand
ACACGGGATCGTGGGCTTCATACACCACCGTCACCAAGGGGGGCATCCAGCTCATCGCCGGCACTTACATCATGCGCATCGTCATCGACTCCAATGGGCCCTTCGGATTCTCGGGTAATTTCAATTGGTTCGGCCTGTCGCAGCTTCCCCCGCGCAATCTGTTGTTCTTCGGCAACAGCTTTATCATCAACAACAACCTCCCGTCGCTGGTCGGGCAGGTCGCGGCCGCCGATGGGTACCAGACCCCGATCATCTTCACGCAGGCCAGCGACGGCTGGACATTGACCGATCACCTCAACAAACTCGCTGCCGATGGCTCGGCCAACATCATCAGCTCATCGCTGCCCGCCGCCAGGAAATGGGACGATGTCATCATCCATGATTTCAGCACGCGACCGACCGATGTCACCAATCCACCAGTGAGCGGCGATCCCGCCGGGTTCCGCTCCGATTCGGCAGCGCTGTTCAAGCAGGTGCGCGACCACAGTCCCGCCGCCCAGGATGTGCTGTTTGAAACCTGGGCGCGCGGCGCCGCCAATCCGTTCTATCCAGACAGCTTCGCCAATCCGTCTGCCATGCAGGATCAGTTGCTCGCCAACTACCAGATCGCCGCCGCCGACGCGAATCAGGCTTACGGCCCCAAATCCTCCAGCATCGCCCCTGTCGGCGAGGCGTGGCGCGCGCTGAACTGGTCCGCCAACCTGTACGACGCCCCCGATCAATACCATCCCAGCGGCAAGGGATCGCTCCTGGCCGCTTTGGTGCTTTACGACACGATCTACAAAGAAAAGGTGGCCGACATCCCCGAACCAAAAGTCGACGCGCTACTGAAGGGGTTGGGGCTCACCGCGGCCGACTGGCCCACATTGACCGCGACCGCCGACGCCGTCGCATAGGACGAGTTAAGCGATGAGGCCGCGAATCACCTTCGACGGTTCGACCCCTGTCAGTCTCTGGTCCAATCCTTGGTAGCGAAATGTAAATCGCTCGTGATCGATGCCCAGCAGGTGCAGGATCGTCGCGTGCAGGTCGTGAACGTGGACGGGGTCCTTCACGATGTTGTACGAGAACTCGTCGGTCTCGCCGTAGATCGTGCCCGGCTTGCAGCCGCCGCCCGCCATCCACATCGTGAAGCACCGGGGGTGGTGATCGCGGCCATAGTTTTGCTTCGTCAGCCCGCCCTGCGAATAGATGGTGCGGCCGAACTCGCCGCCCCAGATCACCAGCGTCTCGTCCAGCAAGCCCCGCATCTTCAAGTCCTGCACAAGGCCAAAGCACGGCTGGTCGACGTCGCGGCATTGCGACGGCAGGCGGCCGGTGACGTTGGCGTGGTTGTCCCAGTTATTGTGGTAAATCTGCACGAACCGCACGCCGCGCTCCACCATCCGCCGCGCGAGCAGCGCCGAGTAGGCAAACGTGCCGGGCTTGCGGGCTTCATCGCCATACAGTTTGTAGGTCGACGCCGGCTCGCCGCTCACCTGCGTGAGATCGGGGACGCTCGCCTGCATGCGGAAAGCCAGCTCGTACTGCTCGATCCGCGTGTGCGTCTCCGGATCGCCGACGAGCTTGTAGTTCATCTCATTGAGCTGGCGGAGCGCGTCGAGCCCGCGGCGCCGGACCGCCGTGGGCATGCCCGGCGGGTTGTTGATGTAAAGGATCGGATCGCCGGCGCTGCGGAAGGAGACGCCCGCGTGCTCGCCGGGCAGGAAGCCGGCATTCCACAGCCGCGCCGAGATTGCCTGTAGCTGCTCGCGGTTGCTCGGCTCGGCCACCAGCACGACGAACGTCGGCAGGCTGTGGTTGATCGCCCCAAGCCCGTATGACGCCCACGCGCCGATGCACGGTTTGCCCGCGATCTGGTTGCCGGTTTGCATGAAGGTGATCGCAGGCTCGTGATTGATCGCCTCGGTGTTCATCGAGCGCACGAAGCACATGTCGTCGACCATTTTCGCCGTCCACGGCAGCAGCTCCGTCACCCACATTCCGCTCTTGCCATGCTGGGCGAACTTGTACACGGTCGGCGCGATCGGAAAGCGCGCCTGGCCGCTGGTCATCGTCGTCAGGCGCTGTCCATTGCGGATCGACTCGGGCAGGTCCTTGTCGTAATAAGCCGCCATCCCCGGCTTGTAGTCGTACATGTCCAACTGCGACGGCCCCCCCACCATGTGCAGGTAGATCACCTGTTTCGCCTTGGGCGCAAAGTGCGGCAGCGCCTTGGCAAGGGCGGCCTCGGCGCCCAGAGCCGATCCGCCGACCAGATGGTCGCCCATCAACATCGCGAGCGCCCCAGCGCCCAGCGCATTCGCACCGCGCCGCAAAAATTGCCGCCGCGTCTCGTACCGAACGTATTCCTGCATCGGGGTCATATCGCGCCGCTCACTTGTTCAATGCCTCATCCAGATTCAAAAACTGGTTTACAAGCACGGTCCACGCCGCGTGGGTGGCCGGGTCGATCGCCTCATCGCGTTTGGCCTCGCCGACGGCGATTAACTGCTTCGCCTCGTCGGAATGGTCCTGATAGTGTGCCAGCAGATCATCCAGCGCCGAACGCATTACCTTCATCTCGTCAGGATGAAGCCTGCGCGACAACACGCGCATCGCGATGATATTCGCGCGAGCATTGAACGCCTCGTCCCCTTTGATCGCCCGCTCGGCCAGCACGCGAGAGGCCTCCACAAATTGTGTATCGTTCATCGTCACGAGCGCCTGTAGCGGCGTGTCCGTGCGCTCGCGCCGCACTGTGCAGCTCTCCCGGGTCGGCGCGTTGAACACATCCATCGACGGCGGCGGCGCAGCCCGCTTCCAGAACGTGTACAGACTCCGCCGATAAAGACCTTCGCCCGCGTCGCGCTTGTAGTTTCGCGTGTTGCTCCCCGGCATCGCCACCGCTTCCCACACGCCATCCGGCTGGTACGGCCTCACGCTCGGCCCCCCGACCCTGCGCACCAGTAGACTGCTCTCCGCCAGCGCCGCGTCGCGCACCATCTCCGCATCCATGCGAAAACGCGGCCCGCGCGACAGCAACCGGTTCGCCGGATCTTTGCTCAGTTTCTCCGGGGTCAGCACCGCCGACTGTCGGTACGCCGCCGACGTCACCATCAGGCGGATCATGTGCTTCACATCCCACCCGCTCTCCTGGAACTCCACCGCCAGCCAATCGAGCAGCGCCTGGTTCACCGGCGGCTCGCCCATGATGCCAAAATCCTCGGTCGTGCGCACGATCCCGGCCCCGAAGATCTCCTGCCAGTAGCGGTTTATTGTCACCCGAGCGGTCAGCGGGTTGCGCGCATCCACGATCCAGCGCGCCAGCCCCATGCGGTTCGCCGGCGCTTCCTTCGCCACCGGGTGCAGCGCGGTGAAGATCGCCGGCTTTACCTCCTCGCGGGGTTGATCGTATTGACCCCGATATAGAACTCGCGCCACCGGCTGCGCGTCCTCGCGCTCGTGCATCACATGCGTCACCGGGCTGATGAACCGAATCTGCCGCGCCTCTCGCTCAACCGCCTCCCGCCCCGCGACGAGCGCCAGATACGGCGCATCCACCCTCACCGCGTATAGCGACGCCAACTCCGTCCGATCCGCCGCTGACAGCTTCGCGGCGTCCTTCGCCAATTGCACCTTCAGCGTGGTATCCCATTTCGATATAACTGCTGCTTCCTCCGCGCTCAACGCCCGGCTGAAGAGCTGCGCCTCGCGCACCCCCCCTCCCGTAAATGAAACCACGCCATCGCCTCCCCACCGCACCGGCGCCGGGCCGCGCATAGACCCCTTCATCTGCGACCCCGGCGTTGCCGGATCGGGCGCGGCGGGCACGCCATTGATATAAAAACTGATGCCGCTATTGAGCCTGCCGCCATCGTAGGTCACGCAAACGTGCGCCCACTTCTCCACCGGCACCCGCGCCACGCGCGGCTTGGCAAACACCCGATCCGCAGGCGAGTCGCCGACGAGTGTGACCGTCAAATCCCCCTTCGCCGACACTTCCACCTTCCAACCATGATTCTTGTCTTTCCCCACAGCATCGAGCTTGGAAACCACTACCGAGTTCGACTTGGGCGCCCATACCCAGGCAGCAACCGTGAATCCCCCATCACTGTCAAACGACTCGGTTCCCGCAACCGGCACGCTGCCGCTGGTTGCGAAGCGCCAGGCTGGCGCGTCCTTCCGCGGACCCGCACCCCAAGTCACGTCCTTCGGAAGTGCAGCATCCCCCGCCTTATCGACCGCCAACAAAAACTCCCGGGCCGACGGATCAACCGCCTCCGCCAATTTCGCCCCCGCCCCCGACTCCAGCCAACCTGCAACGGCTGCATCCGTCTCCGCCCGCCGCGCCTTTAGTTGCGCATTCAACGTCTTGCCCCGCCGCTCCAGCTCCAACCAACGCTGCGTCTTTTCCGCAGGCGTGATCACCAGCACCGGCGGCGTATCCGATACGTTCCCGTCGAACGCCGGCTGCGCCGTGTTCCGGAAGTACGCCGACATCGAATAGAAATCCTTCTGCGTGATCGGATCGAATTTATGGTCGTGGCACGAGCAGCACTGCGCCGTCAGCCCGAGCCACACCGAGGACGTCGTCTCCACCCGATCCTTGGCGTAGTTCGCCTCCAGCTCCGCCGTGATCGAGCCACCCTCATTACTCGTCACGTTGCAGCGATGAAACCCTGTTGCGATCTGCTGATCCCGCGTCGCGTTCGGCAGCAGGTCGCCCGCCAGTTGTTCAACCGTGAATTGGTCAAACGGCTCATTGCGATTAAATGCCGCAATCACCCACTGCCGGTACGGCCACATCTCCCGATAATTGTCGAAGTGCAAACCATTCGTGTCGGCGTACCGCGCCGCATCCAGCCAATAGCGCGCCCGGTGCTCACCGTAGTGCGGGGACGCGAGCAGCAGGTCCACATACTTCTCGTATGCGTCGGCCGACCTATCCGAAACAAACGAATCGACCTCAGCCGGCTCCGGCGGCAAACCCGTCACATCCAGCGACACCCGCCGCGCCAGCGCCCGGCGGTCCGCATCCGGCGCGGGTGTCAATCCGTTCGCCTCCAGCTTCGCCAGCACAAACCCGTCAATGGGGTTCCGCACCCAGCCGCCGTCCTTCACCTCCGGCACTTCCGGACGCTCCGGCGCGACAAACGACCAATGCGGCTCCCACTTCGCCCCCTGCCCGATCCATCGCCCGATCACATCCTTCTGCGCCGCCGTCAGAACCTTCTTCGTCTTCGGCGGCGGCATCACCTCGTCGGCGTCCCCGGAGATGATCCGCTGGTAAAGATCGCTATCGCCCGGCTTCCCCTTCTGCACCGCGATCCCGTTGTCCGTCTTGCCGAACAACCCCTCTTCGCGGTCGAGGCGTAAGCCGGCCTTTCGCGCCGCCGGGTCCGGCCCGTGGCACTGGAAGCAATTGGCGGTAAGGATCGGCCGCACGTCGCGGTTAAACTGCACCCGCGCGCCCCCCGGCGCGGGATTCGCCGAGGCAACCGCAGCCCCCATCACACAAATCGCGATAACCAGCTTCATTCGACGACGCTCCCTCGCCCAATTCCAACCTCCGCACCACAAAGAGGTGCCACTTAATAGAGAACAATCGATACGTCCCCTCGTTGGCGTCGGTTTTAACCATTCCCCAACTACAACGCCGCGGACCCCGAAACATACCGCATTCGCTCGAGCTTCCGATCGGTTACTTCGCCTCGCTCGCGCCAATGCGCCAGAGGTGGGCTTCCGTCCGGATGAACAATGCCCCATCCGTCGCCGCGTAGGACGCCAGCGAGCTCTCCCCGAGATCATTCTTCGCCACCTGCTCGAATGTCTTCCCCGCCTTCAGGACAAATCCCACGCCAGTTTCGTTCTGATAATAAATCCGTCCTTCCGCCGCGATCGGCGAGGCCGAGAACTTACCGCTCAGCCGCTGCGTCCAATGCACGCTGCCACTTTTCACATCCGCGCAG
>JBBRIN010000261.1:0-5953 GCA_038221115.1 Tepidisphaerales bacterium | reverse complement strand
CCTTGGTAGAGCGTGCCAGCGTCACCGTATCACACTTCAGGCTTTGCGCGATGGCGGCAGAGGACGCAATTGACCGACACTCGCGTGAAGTTGGCAACGCGATATGCGGGCGCATGAGCGATCACTGGCAGCGAGCCTTCGTGTTTGAATGTGTCGTGTTGTTGGCTGGTTATCTGGCGGAGAAAAGAGGGGCAAGCTCGCCCGCTCTGGTTGCGACGGTCCTCGGGTTCGTTGCGGATGGTCTTCGCGAACACCTTGGTGTTGTCGTCGATGTCATCGAGCTGCTGGACTCGGCCAAATCACTTCCATCTCCGATAGTTAATGCCGAGGTTGGGCGACGTGTGCTGAACGCGTGCGGTATCTCGGCAAGTGCCGACTCTTCCGTCGACACTTTCCAAGAGTTTACCGGCGGGTTCGTTGTCGGCGCCGTGCAGGGCTTCGTGAGCGGTCACTTTGTGCCGTTTTAGATTACCGCAGCGTTCCGCAAGAAGCTGGCGGACATTCCGTGATTGGCGCGACAGAATTGATTCAACGGACAGCGCGTTGCCCCCGAACTAAGCTCCTCGGCTGGTCTTGGTCTCATTCGCTGCTTGTGCCTTCGTCCCCCTGGCTTCCGAGTACTTCAACACATCGATATCGCACGCATACATCTGGAACATCATCTCCGCCGGCAGATGCTCGGGGACGTCGTGGTAGTGGAGGGTGACATTGAGGCAGGCGATGCGGTCGGACATGGCGGAGACGGCGCGAAGGTCGTGGCTGGTGAAGATGACGGTGAGGGCGAGCTCGCGTTTGAGGGACTCGAGAAAGTCGATGAATTTTTTCTGGCCGGCGGCATCGATGCCGGTGGTGGGCTCGTCGAGAAGGAGGAGTTTTGGACGGGCGGCGACGGCGCGGGCGATGAAGACGCGCTGTTGTTGCCCGCCGGAGAGCTCGGCGACGGGGGCGTCGGCGAGGTCGCGGACGCCGATGCGGTCGAGGAGGGATTCGACGAAGTTCAGGTCGGCGGGGGCGTGACGGTGGAAGGGGCCGGTTTTTCCGGCGAGGCCGAGGAGGATGGCCTGGCGGGCGGAGAGGGGGAAGTTGGCGGGGGAGGCGGGGCGCTGGGGGAGGTACCCGATGGTGTTGCCGCGGCGGATGGCGTCGGCGGGGGAGAGGCCGTCGATGGTGATGGAGCCGCGCGTGGGGGAGTGAAGGTTGAGGAGGAGCTTGAGGAGGGTTGTTTTGCCACCGCCGTTTGGGCCGATGAGGCCGAGGGTGCTGCCGGCGTCGACGGTGAGATTGATGTGCTTGAGCACAAGGCGGTCGCGGTAGGCGAAATCGAGGGAGGAGATGGCGATCAAAGGAGGAGAAGACCCCCTCACCCTAACCCTCTCCTCCGGAGTACCGGGGGCGAGGGGACCAGATGCTTCATCGCTCATTTCAATCCGTTCTCGAGTTGGTCCAGATTGTACTGCATGAGCTTGAGGTAGGAGCTGCGGCCGTCGGGGGCGCTGGAGCCGAGTGGGTCGAGGGGGAGGAGGCGGAGGTTGGTGCGGAGCTGGAGCTCGCGCTGGATGCCGGGGAGGAGGGTGGGGTCTACGGCGAGCAAATCGGTGTTGGCTTCCTTGGCGGCTTCTTTGAGGATGCGGACGTCGGCGTCGGTGAGCGATTGAGGGGTGGCGTTGACGGGGGCGATTTCGCGCAGGCCGTAGCGACCGGCGAGCTGGCCCCAGAGGGGGCGGAGGGAGACGAAGGCGCGGCCGTTGAATGGGGCGAGACGGCGGCGGTAATCGGCGTCGAGATCGTCGAGCGATTTGATGACGACATCGGCATTGGCGCGATAGAGGGTTTCGTGTTTGGTGTCCCAGACGGTGGCGCGTTCGCGGATGTCCTCGGCGAGCTCCTTGACGATTTGAAAGTCGAGCCAGAGGGCGGCGTGTTCGAACATCACGGTGCGGCCGGTGTAGGTGGCGTCGAGGAGGAAGAGGCGGCTGGCGCGCTCGTTGTCGTCGAGGTTTTCACCGGCCCAGGGTTCGCGGAAGCCGCTGGTGACGATCAGGTCGGCGCGGTGGGCCAGAAGCTTTTGCTCGGGGGAGAGCTTGAGGTCGCGGGGATCCTGACCGTTTTCGCAGAGCCACTTGACGTCGAAGGCAGTGCCGGCGACCTGTTGGACGATGTCGGAGAGGGGATAGACGGTGGCGACGGCGAGGCGTTTGGGGAGATCGGGGGTGGTGTCAGAGGAAGAGGACGAGCGGCTGCAATTTGCGGCGATCAGAGGAAGCAGGAAACCGATGAGGGCTAGGGCGATAGGGGTGGTGCGGGGATTGCGGAATGGGGTGTTCATCCGGTGGGTTCGATGGTAGTGGACCCGTATGAGGGAAGCTGGAGCGGGTGTTTTTTTCGCGATTGCCGGTGTGTTAGGACGATGCTATAGTTGAGCGTAGCAAACGCCATGCCCGTTGTTTGGGTATGAGTTTAAGTAGTGGGAAAACATGGAATTATCACAATCCACGTCCATGCGAATGGATCAGCGGCAACTGCTCACGCCGCGAATGATCCAGTCGATGGAAATCCTGCAATTGCCGCTGGCGGCGCTGGAAGAGCGGATCGAGCAGGAGCTGCAGAATAACCCGGTACTGGAATTACGGGAAGCGGGGGACGAGCCGCCGGGGGATGGGGTGGATGAGCCGCCGGCGGAGGAGAACCACGAGGCGCGCGAGGAGTTCAGCGAGAGCGAGCAACTGCTCGTGCTGAAAGAGAAGAGTAGCGCGGAGGATTTCGACCGGCTGGAGAAGATCAGCGAATATCTGGACAACGAGGAGTATGCCCAGGGCGGTCGGCTGAATCATGGGGCATCGCCGAGCAGCTATGAGGGGGAGCGCGACAAGAAGCTGGACGCGCTGAACAACACGGCGGCGCGGAGCGGGAACCTGACGGAGCATTTGCTGGATCAGTGGACGTTTGTGGAAGCGCCGCCGCGAATTAAGAAGGCGGGGGAGATTTTGATCAGCCACATCAACGCCGAGGGATACCTGGCGATGGATGTGGAGACGATTCAGCGCGAATCGACGAAGGCGCCGGTGACGGCGGAGGAAGTGCTGACGGCGTTGAAGCTGGTGCAGACGATGGAGCCGGCGGGGGTGGGTGCGAGAAATCTGCGCGAGTGTCTGTTGCTGCAGCTCGATCAGATCGAAGAGGATTACGAGGAGGACGGGCACGACATGGAGCTGGAGCGGCGGCTGATTTCGGATCACCTGAAGGATCTGGAGATGAACCGCTACCCGCAGATCAGCAAGAAGCTGGGGCGGCCGATCGACGAATTGAAGCGGGCGGTGCGGCGTTTGAGCCGGTTGCACCCGCACCCGGGGAAGCAGATTGGGGTGGACGAGGCGCCGCCGGTGACGCCGGATGCGATCATTTATCTGGATGAGGACACGGGGAAGTACGAGATTCAGATGACGAACGACCCGGCGCCGAACCTGTATATCAGCGGTACCTATCGGAAGATGCTGAAGCAGAGGGCGCTGGACAAGAACGGACATAAGCCGATCGACAAGACGACGCGCGAGTTTCTGTCGAACAACGTTCGGAACGCGCGGTGGCTGCTGGAGAGCATCGAGCAGCGGCGGAGCACAATATTGCGGGTGATCCGGCAGGTGGTGGATGCGCAGAAGGATTTTTTCGACAAGGGGCCGGAGTTTTTGAAGCCGCTGCCGATGATCGAGGTGGCGGACCGGCTGGGGATTCACGTGGCGACGGTGTCGCGGGCGGTGAGCGAGAAGTGGATCCAGACGCCGCGCGGGGTTTTTCCGCTGCGGCGGTTCTTCTCCGGCGGGACGACGAACGCCGAGGGGGAGGACATGAGCTGGGACGCGGTGAAGGAGAAGTTGAAGGTGATCATCGACAACGAGGACAAGCTCAAGCCGTTGAACGACGATGAGATCGTGGAGAAATTGCAGGAACAGGGGATCGATATTGCGCGGCGGACGGTGGCGAAGTATCGGAAGATTTTGAACATTCCGACGGCGCGGCAGCGGAGGGACTTTTGAGTTGGATTCCCATAAGGTACCGGTTGTAGGATTAGCCATTTCTCGGAGATACCTCCGCGAGTTGGGGTTGCAGATCTGACGCGGGGTTCTCCTCGGATGCAGCGGAAGCGCAGCACATTCGCACGAAACCAGCGGTTCGGGAACACATGTCGCCGGCACGCTCGGGCCATTCCGGGCGCGCAACTGCGCGAAGTGACCCCCAAGTCGCAGAGCGAAGCGCGCCACGCGGCCGATGTACAACGCTGTATTACTGAGTTTCTCGAATCACAGGTCTGAAAGGGTCATGTACCGATGCAACTAGGCATCCTCAGCAAAGTCTTCGTACGTCCGACTCTGGAGGCGGTGTTGGACGCCGTCGCAGCGGCCGGGCTGGAATGTGTGCAATTGAACCTGGAAAGCGCGGGACTATCGCCGATGCCCGACGAGATTCCGGCGGGGATTGCCGAGCGGATTCAGCACGCGGCAGCCGCCCGCCGAATCGCCATCGCTTCGGTTCAAGGGACGTTCAACATGAGCCATCCTGACGCCGAACATCGACGTGCCGGTCTGCGTCGGTTGCGGTTGATCGCTTCGGTATGCCAGGACTTGGGCACGCCGTTCATCGCCGTATGCGTTGGAACGCGCGACCCAGAGAACATGTGGCGGTACCATGCAGACAATGGTTCTCCGGGGGCTTGGCGCGACATGCTCGGCTGTATCCGTGAGGCCGTGGATATCGCACAGCGGGCCGGTGTAACCCTGGCGTTCGAGCCCGAGGTCACCAACGTGGTCGATTCAGCCCAAAAGGCTCGGCAGCTGCTCGATGAGATTTGCACGCCGCACCTGAAAGTAACGATGGATGCCGCGAATTTGTTTCACACCGGCGAATTGAGCCGTATGGCCGAGGTAATGGACCAGGCCTTTGCGTTGGTGGGGCATGATCTTGTTCTGGCCCATGCCAAAGACCTCAGCCAGGATGGCGAAGCGGGCCACGAGGCGGCCGGGCACGGTCGTCTGGACTACGACCGCTATCTTTCATTGCTGCACGATTACGGCTTCAGCGGCCCGCTATTGCTGCACGGATTGGACGAGTCGCTAGTCAGCGGCTGTGTGGCGTTTTTGCGGGAGAAGCTCGCCGGTCGATCGGCAGCCGAACTCGCCTGATGCCCGCGCGCTCCGGTTTTGCTCCTTGAAAGTTGCCAAGCGCATGGGGAGGCGCTGCCCGTCGAAGACATCGTCATCAAGCCGCTCGACATCGCTGTCGCTTCGTGACGCTGGTTTTTATGCCGAAATTGCCCTCCCTCCGCGCCCGCGAAGTCGTTCGCGTGGCCGATCACGGCGCAGGCGCAAGTCGCAAGCCCTCGAAACCGAAAAAGCGATAGCGACATGACAATCGTGGCAGATTTTCCGGTTCGGTGCGGGAGGTCATCTTGTGGGAGAAGGGATTCTCAGCTTGCCGAATCGGATATGCGTGCGGGCGCGGTCGGCGGTGCCGCTGTCCCAGACGCAGTAGAATTCGCCGGGGGCGTGTTCGATGAGGGTGGGGTAGCTGTTTTTGGCGGCGGAATCGTAGAAGGTTTTTTCTTCGCTCCAGGGGCCGGCGGGGGGCTGGAGTTTGTAGCGGAGGGCCATGCGGGATCGGGCGGGGCCGTCGCTGTAGACGTAGAGGTGTTGGCCGGTTTGGGAGAGGCCGTAGAAGGCCTTGGAGACGGAGTTCCAGAGGTCGGGCTCGGGGGCGGCGGGGGTCCAGGTTTTGCCCTGGTCATGGCTGATCGTGGAGAAGGCGCGCGGGGGATCGAGGGGTTGGCCTTCCTTTTCGTACTGAGAGGTGCGCATGACCATCTTCAGCTCGTTGGGTGCGTCGCCGGGGGCGAGGGAGGCTTCGTGGAGGAAGACTTTCGGGGCGTTCGTGGGTTGAGGTACGTAGCCCTGGAGGCGCCATT
>JBBRIN010000260.1:0-5992 GCA_038221115.1 Tepidisphaerales bacterium | reverse complement strand
TGCTCGGCATGGCGGTGGTCGTATGCGGAATTCTCGCATTCCGTCTGCACGCATTCCTCGCTCTCATTGCCGGTGCCCTCGTCGTGGCGCTCCTGACGCCCGCGCGGAGCACCTACCTCACCGCCGCGCGCGCCGCCGCGGTCGAGGTGCAATCCGTCGCGCCTGATGGCAGCGCCATGCTTCGCGTGAAGCCAGGCCAGTTTGCCGATGGCGCGACCCTGATCTCGGTCGCCGCCGACGCCCGCGCTACGCCCTCTAAATTCCGCATCCGGTTGGAAGGTGGCACCCCCTTCGCGGCTCCGTTAGATAGCTCCGAACTCCACTCCGGGGACCTGCTGATCGATCCCAAAAAGGACACCGAAGCGCGCATCGAAGCCGCCAAGTCTGCCGGCGAGCGGATCGCCGCCGGTTTCGGAAAGACCGCCGAGAGCGTCGGCATCCTCATCGCCATGGCCTCGGTCATCGGCGCCACCCTGCTCGAAAGCGGTGCCGCCGAGCGAGTCATCGTCGCGGTCCGGCGCGCGCTGGGTGATAGCCGCACGCCGCTCGCCTTCGTCCTTGGGGGCTTCCTCCTTTGCATTCCGTGCTTTTTCGAGACCGTCTTCTACCTGATGATCCCGCTCGGCAAGGTGATGCGCGTCCGGACCGGCCGCGATTACACGCTTTACGTCATGAGCATCATCGCTGGCGCTACCATGGCCCACTCGCTGGTTCCACCGACGCCCGGCCCCCTGTCCATCATCGCCCAACTCGACGTCAAGATCGGCCACATGATGCTCGGCGGAACCATCGTCGGCATCATCTCCGCGCTCGTCGGCTACCAATACGCCCGCTGGGCCAACCGCCGCTGGGACATCCCTCTGCGCGAGTCGGTGGGACTCTCGCCGGCGGAGTTGGCCGAAGCCTCCACGCGCGACGAGCGCACCCTGCCGCCGCTCTGGCTGTCAATCATCCCTATCTTTCTACCGATCGCGCTGATTGGCGTGGGGACGGCGCTGAAGACGTCAAATGCCCGCGACCCTACGACGCGGCTCCTCGTTACGCTCGGGAATCAGAACGTCGCTTTGTCCCTGGCAGCCGCGATTGGGTTGCTTATGGTGTCGTTGCGTCCTCGCGCTGCGGGGGCGCCGCGGCCCCGTGATGCAATGCAACATGCCCTCACCAGCAGCGGCGCGATGATCCTCATCATCTCAGCCGGCGGTGCCTTCGGCGCGGTGCTGCGCCAGACGGACATCGCCGCCTCGCTCCGAGAGATCATCCCCAACTCCCGGCTCTGGCTTCTGCCGATCGCCTTCGCCACCACTACCCTCATTCGCACCGCTCAGGGGTCGGCGACGGTTGCAATGATCACCGTCGCCGGCATCTTTGCTCCCTTGGCGGCGGCGGGTGGAGCATCGCTCGGCTATCACCCTGTTTACCTGGCGCTGGCGATCGGATGTGGATCGAAGCCGATCATGTGGATGAACGACAGCGGTTTCTGGATCATGAGCCGCATGTCCGGATTCACCGAGGCCGAGACGCTCAAGACCGCGTCGGTGATGCAGGCCATCATGGCGACGACCGGTCTGGTGGTGATCCTCGTGGGGGCGAAGGTGCTGCCGCTGGTGTGACGGGCTTCGCCTTTTCAGGCAACAGCGACTGAATCGCCTGATCGAGCAGCTCATAATCACGATTGGGTTCCACGTCCTTCCGCTGTTCTTTCGGAAAATACATCACGCCCGGGTGGACGAAGCGGATGATGCCGTCGCGATCGACGAGGATAGAAACGCTCGTCGCATGGCGATCCCCCGTCGAAAGCCACGCCTTCTTCAGCTGTGACCAGTCCTGATCCACCGCGACGATGCCGTGAAAGGAGCGTTTCTCGGCGCCGGCGAGCACCGCCTCGTCAGTCACCGCACGCGGTGGCTTGGGGTGGTAGATCGCCACGATTCGAAGTCCCTTGGGCTCGTATTCCTTGCGCAGCATTTCGAGCGCGGGGAAGGTTGCCTCACAATAGGGGCACGACTCGGTCCACCATCGATAAAGCGTGACCGGGGGTTTGGCGTCGGCCGCGGTTTTGTCCTGTGGCGTCGCCCAATGAAGCCGGAGCTCGGGCATCCGCTTGCCGACAAGATCCTGCCCGCCGCGCGTGGCGGGCAGCGCGGGGATCGTGGCAACCGGAGCATCGGTTTTTTCCGCATGGAGCCATCCGGTCAGAAGGGAAAGGACGACTAGCAACAGAGGGGATAGACGTCGCATAACATGCCATTGTAGCGGAGACGCCGACAGCCCGTCAGCGACGCCTTGGCCGAACTGTGTCATTCCTGACCACTTTTTACATTAAGGTACTCGGTCATCGCGATTCAATTGGCGTCGCGGCAACGGCTTGGAGCTCCGCGGCTTTGCGCGGTCGCGAGGGGGGGGAAGAGGATGCCTGCGTGCTTAGCTGAAAGCGCCGCAAGTGTTTGCGCCCGCATAGCGTCCTGGAAACTGCGGTTCCTGGACGGCGGTCCATCTCACCAGATGCCCGACAGATTTGCGGGTCACCGCCGATGTCTGCCGCGACAGAAGGCCGCTGATCGCAAAATCTCTCTGTTTTCTCGGGAAAACCCCTGAACGTAGCCGCGATTGCACACGCCTTGCATCGCATGCGGCAATGACGCGTCATTCCCAGGCTGTACCGCCTTCTAGAGTGCCGCCGTCGATGAAGCCCCAGCCGCCGAAGTGGTTTGGGGAGCCAAATATGTACAAGTCGTAGTGACGAATGAAAAAGGAGTGATGTCATGGCAGGGAATGCTCGTCGCGGATTCGCCCTCATGGACCCCCAGCGGCAGAAGGAGATAGCCCGCAAAGGTGGCCGGGCGGCGCATGAAAAAGGCACGGCCCATCAATTCACCCCGGACGAAGCCCGCCAGGCGGGTCGCAAAGGGGGAATGGTGGTGAGCCAACACCGTGAACATATGGTCGAGATCGGGCGCAGCGGCGGTCGCGCTCGACGCCGGCGTCGCAGCGATGACGGGCCTGATGTCCGGCCGGGCAACGAGGATTCGTCGTCTGACAACGGGCCGGATCTAAGCGCGCCGCGCGGAGACATCGGTGGTGAGGAAGAAACTTCGAACGCCGCAATCGAGGCTTCGGACGCCCGCCTCGAATCCGACGCCGAAGCCTAAACGAGCCCGCTGCAACATGCGGATTTAAAACGGACGCAGGCCTCACCTTGGCGTGCGTCTGCTCGTTGTGTGCCAGGCATGTTCTGTGTTTAGGAGGTGAAAGTCCTCTACGGGCCGCAACGAGCGGAACCGTCCGTCGAAGCAAGGGTGTCGGCCGAGAGGCCCCCTCCTATTCCCGATTGGCTGGTGCTCAACCGACGAGGATGTTGTCGATGAGGCGGATGACGCCGACGCGCGCGGCGACTGCGAGAATGGTGGGGCGGACAATCACTTCAACGGGCTTAAGAGTGATCGGATCGACGGCGGCGACGTAGTCGATGTTGACGTGTTGCTCGAGCATTGGCTTTTGGATGGTGGCGACGAGGCGGTTGGTCTGGGTGACGCCCCCCCCGAACTCGGCGCGAGCGGCGAAAAGACCGCGGCTAATCGCCAAGGCGCGGTGCCGGTCTTCAGGGGAGAGATACTGGTTGCGGCTGGATAGGGCAAGGCCGGCGGGGTCGCGAAGGGTGGGGCAGCCGACGACGTCGATGGGCCAGTCGAGCGCTTCGACCATCGCGCGGAGGATGCGGAGCTGTTGAAAATCCTTCTGGCCGAAGCAGGCGCTGTCGGGGCGGATGATGTTAAAGAGTTTCGCGACGATCTGGCAGACGCCCTTGAAATGAGTGGGGCGGTGCTTGCCTTCGAGGACGGTGCTAAGGGAGGGAAGGTCGATGACGACGTCGGGGACGCCGGGACGGTACATCTCCTCGGGCGGCGGGTTGAAGACAAGGTCGACGCCAGCGGCTTCGCACTTGGCGAGATCGGACTCGAGGGGACGAGGGTACTTGGTGAAGTCTTCGGTGGGGCCGAACTGGGTGGGGTTGACGAAGATCGAGACGGCGACGTGAGGGGCGCGTTTTTTGGCTTCCTTGATCAGGGAGAGATGGCCGGCGTGGAGCGCGCCCATGGTGGGGACAAGGGCGAGCGGGCCCAGTTGCGCGCGCTCGCGGCGACAGTCGGCAATAGTGCGGACGACGGTCATGGCTTGGTTATAGGGATGAGGGGAGGATTGTCCACGAATCGCACGAATCGGCACGAATGAGGACGGGGGGAGGTTGCACCACCGAGGGCACGTAGAGCACGGAGGAGAGAAAAAAGAGAGGCCGAGGGCAAGCGTCAAAAAATGTTCTCTGTGCTATTCTCTGTGCCTCTGTGACTCTGTGGCACACTGAATTGGTCAGGCGGGAGGAGTAGAGAGGTTGTCCAGCAATCCGGCGATGGTCATTTGCAACGTCGGGTGAATCACGTCGGGGGCGATCTCGGCCAACGGCTGCAGAACAAAGCGGCGCTCGTGCATCAGGGGGTGAGGGACCATGCAGTCGTCGTTGGCGAGGATGGCGTCGCCGTAGAGGAGCAGGTCGAGGTCGATCACGCGGGGCTCCCACTTGGCGCGGCGGGTGCGGCCGAGTGAACGCTCGATGTCGAGAAGCTGTTCCAGAAGCGCGGGGGCGGGAAGGGTGGTGCGAAGTTCTGCGGCGGCGTTGAGGAAGGGTGGGGCGTCGTCGCCGCCGACCCCGCCTATGGCTGGGTTTTCCAAAAGGCTCGACACGCGGCGGAGCTCGATTTCGGGTACGGCCGCTATTTGTTGCAGCGCCTGCGTCAGATGCTGCTGGCGATCGCCGAGGTTCGAGCCGAGGGCGATGTAGGCGGTGGCTTGCATCGGGTATCGCGGTCCGGGAATCGGGGTCGGGCGTCAGGGTCAGGTGAATTTGAGTGGAGCGTCGATTATGATCGCGCGACTCTGCACGGTGCGGAGCATTTTGATCGAGGACCATGGATACTGACAGCCAAACCAACGACGACAGCCAGAGCATATACGAACGCGAACGGCGCGAGAAGGTACAGAAGATCCGCGATCTGGGGCTCAATCCGTATGGGGCGCGAACCGAAGGGATCCGACCGCTGGGGGCCATTCGGGAGCTGTGGAAGGCGGAGTTCGGCCAGGACGGCGGGCCGGTGGTGAAGGCGGCGGGGCGAATCATGCTGGCGCGGGACATGGGGAAGCTCATGTTCATGACGCTGCGCGATGAGACCGGCGACCTGCAGGTGGCGCTGGATAAGCGGCGGGTGGGAGAGCAAGACTGGCAGCTTGCTCGGCTGATCGACCTGGGCGACCAGGTGGTGGTGGAAGGGCCGCTCGGGGCGACGAAGAAGGGCGAGGTGACGATCTGGGCGACCAACGTGACGATGGCGGCCAAGTCGCTCCTGCCGCCGCCGGCCAAGTGGGAGGGCCTGAGCGATGTCGAGCTGCGGTATCGGCAGCGGTATGTGGATTTGTGGGCGAATCCGGGCGTGATGGAGACGATGAAGCTGCGGATGCGGATCGTGGATGAGGTGCGGCGATTTATGCGGCAGGAGGGATATCTGGAGGTTGAGACGCCGATGATGCAGCCGATGCACGGCGGCGCCGCCGCGCGGCCGTTCGTGACAAAGCACAATGCGCTGGGGATCGACCTGTACATGCGGATCGCGCCGGAGCTGTATCTAAAGCGGCTGCTCGTCGGCGGGTTTACCAAAGTGTTCGAGCTGAATCGTAACTTCAGGAACGAGGGCATCTCGCCGCGCCATAATCCGGAGTTCACGATGCTGGAGGCGTACGAAGCATACGGGAACTACGAGACGATGGCGGAGCTGGTGGAGCGGATGATCTGCTCGGTGGCTCAGAGCGTGTTGGGGACGTTGAAGATCGAGCACAAGAACGCGGCGGGGGAAGTGGTGAAGACGATCGACCTGGAGGGGGATACGACGCAGCGGGAGGGAAGGCGGTGGCGACGGGTGCGGATGGTCGAGTTGGTTACGGAATG
>JBBRIN010000259.1:0-6005 GCA_038221115.1 Tepidisphaerales bacterium | reverse complement strand
ACCGCTGCCTCGACCTCGACGAACTGCTCGATTTGGTGTTCCAATGGCTAGAGGAACAAAAGACCTTCAACACCGAAAGCCGCTTTTATCCAAAGGCCAAGGCCGCGTGACGCACTTTCGGTATTTGGAGGAGCTATTTAGAAAACTCTTCTCTCTCTTCTTCCTCTCCGTGCCCTCGGTGCTCTCTGTGGTTCGACCTTCCCCCCGTCTTCATTCGTGCCAATTCGTGAGATTCGTGGACGCCTTGTCCCGCTTCCGATGAAGCCGTAATCTGCCCCCCGTGCCCAACGACGACCTTCCTCTCAAACCACCCATCGAAAAACCGCGCCCCACGCCCGCCCCCCCTTGGGTCGCCCTCCTCGCCGCCTGGCTCGGCCTCCTCACCCTCCTCTGCACCCTCATCCTCCTCTTCCTCCCCGGCAGCCGAAATCCCCGCGCCGAGCTCGAACACATCGCCAGCTATTCCCCCGCCGATCGCTTCCTTCCCATCCCCGTTTACGCCAGCGTCCTCGCCCTCTTCGTCGGCGCAACCGTCTTCTGGCAGATGCGCCGCGAGCCCCGCCCCTTGCCGCGCGGCATGCTCGCCCAGCGCGTCCAGGCGATGGTCGGTATCGTCTTAGCCCTCATCTCCATCGCCATCTTCTACGCCTACGCCGCATTGCGGGCCACCGGCCGCGGCTTATAATCCGCCGATGCCCCGCCTCTTTACCGCCGTCCTCTCACTCCTTCTCCTCACGGGCTGCTCCTCTCACGAAAAAGCCCCCCAGCTCCGCTCCGCCGCCCAGCTCCGCTCCAACGTCGGCCAATCCATCCGCGTCGTCGGCACCGCGCGCTACCTCAAGGCCTCCGGCCCCAGCGTCGCCGGCACCGACTTTGAAATCCGCGTCTACCCCACCAATGCCTGGGGCCCCGAACTCGACGGCAAGCCCGTCGAAGTCACCGGCCGCCTCAACGACACCCATTCCATCACCCCCCCCGACCCCTCCATCAACCCCGGCGAATACTGGCTCAGCAACGCCACCTGGACCCCCCAACTGGAAAGCAAACCTTGACCGCACGCAACGTCATCGCCCTCCGTCCCCTCCGCCGGTGGTGGCGGTCCCCATCTCCTCTTTGTAAAGCCGCGACCGGTGGTCGCGGTCCTTCTCTCCGTCCCCTTCTCCACATCGCCCGCGCTCAACGATCCATAGCCACGTTCATCCTCCTCGCCCTT
This sequence comes from Tepidisphaerales bacterium, assembly GCA_038221115.1. Lineage (GTDB taxonomy): Bacteria > Planctomycetota > Phycisphaerae > Tepidisphaerales > Tepidisphaeraceae > JANXVV01. The sequence continues at coordinate 4,792 of JBBRIN010000259.1, read as the reverse complement.
TCCACCGGCTGCGCCACCCCCAAGTCCGTCCTCTCGCTCGACGACCTCTCCCGCAACATCGGCAACAAAGTGTCCCTCGACGGCCGCTACGAAGTCGGCGCCGCCGGCGAAACCCTCGACACCGGCGCCTTCACCGTCGCTCTCGACCGCCCCGACACCATCGGCGGCGGCGGCATCCCCCCCAACGGGTCCACCATCCGCGCCACCGGCGTCGTCGCCCGCGGCGCCATGGCATTGGGCGTCTTCATCGACGACCTCTCCCTCCGCGCCATGCACGCCCAAAAACAATCCGACACCCGCAACATCCCACCCACCGGCTTCGTCCTCCGCTCCGCCTCTCTCGTCCCCCTCGCCTTCCCCGAACCCCCCCCATCCCCCTCGCCATCACAACTCGCGCCCCAGGGGACCAGGTGACTCTCACCGTCAACGGCGTCCCCCAATCCCTCCCCGAGGGCGCCACCATCCAATCCCTCCTCACCGAGATGAAGCTCACCCCCGACAAGGTCGCCGTAGAACTAAATCGCCGCCTCGTCCGCGCCCCCAACTACACCACCCCCCTCAAAGACGGCGATACCCTGGAAGTAGTCACCTTCGTCGGTGGCGGCGCCTGACAGCCCGGCGTGGTCGCTTCAGCGACCACGTCCCCCTCCCTCCTCATCCTTCGGCTTTGCCGACCGAATCGCCTTCCCGCGCACCAATCCCTGGACGACGACGTACACCACCAGCGCCAGTCCCGGAAGCACGAGAAAGATGAATAAGGTCCCTGCCACCGCGACGTCTCTTTGTCCTGCAGTTTACGGAAATAGATTCAACGCCATCCAATGCCGCCGAGACTCCAGTTGCGCCGCCGTGTTCATCTGCAGTCGGGATACCGTAGCCCGGCCGACAGGCGTTCGGCCGACGATCGCGCCATCAGTTCGAACCTCAAAATGTTCCGCCCATCGCTCTTGCCGAGGATGGAACAGCGATACCACTTCCGATCTCTCGGGATCAACAGCCTCTACCGCCGCGCTCTTTCGAAGATTGCAAGCGCGACACGCCAACGCCATATTGACTTCCGCATCCGCGCCCCCGCGCGATGTCGCCACTACGTGATCCACCTCGAACGGAAAGTTGAACACCACCTCCGGTGCGCGACAGTATTCACAACGGTGCTCGGCGCGCGTCGCAATCTGCCGATACCACGGTTTCATGGTTGCAGGCTCTTCGCCGCTGCCGCCGCTCGCCGGCCTGCCGCCCGTACTTCCGCCTCGACCAGCGCCTCCAATTCCGCCTGCTGGTCGGTCGGAAGGGGTTTGCCCGAATCTCGTGCGATTCGCCACGCCGTCATCAGTTCGCCCAGTCGCGCCTGCTCGGCCACGCCGAAGAATTCGTCCGGCGCTAAGTTCTGCACCACGACCATGACCCCGGGCGCTTCAACATTTTGCGTCAACGCATCAAGCGCGGCACCGGCAGTCCGGCCTTCGGATTGCGCGCCTTTCGAGACGGCGCGAAACTTCGTATCCGGTGCCCCCGGCTTCTCTGGGATAATCGTGACCGTTGTCATATCTAGGTATTCTACCATCGAGAATACAAGACCGAGCATCCGTTTGACACTCCCCCTATAATCCCCCAATGCACCCCCTCCGCATCAGATCCTTCGACCTCCACAACCGCCTCTTCGTCGGCACCGGCAAATACCCCTCCTACGACCTCATGCAGCACGCCCTCGACGCCTCCGGCTGCCAGGTCGTCACCGTCGCCGTCCGCCGCGAACGCCTCATCGACAAGGAAGGCCGCTCCCTCCTCGACTACCTCGACCTGACCCGCTACATCATCCTCCCCAACACCGCCGGCTGCTTCACCGCCGATGACGCCATTCGCGTCGCCCTCCTCGGCCGCGACCTCCTCGAAAAACAGAAAAACCGAGGCGCCGCCTGGGTCAAGCTCGAAGTCCTCGGCGACAAAAAAACCCTCCTTCCCGATCCCGTCGGCACCATCGAAGCCACCCGCGAGCTCGTCAAGGAGGGCTTCACCGTGCTCGCCTACACCAGCGACGATCCCCACGCCGCCGTCCGCATTAAAGAAGCCGGCGCCGCCAGCGTCATGCCCGCCGGCTCCCCCATCGGTTCCGGCCAGGGCATCCTCAACCCCCTCAACATCTCCCTCTGCCTCGAACTCCTCAAAGACGGCGACCCCGATTTCCCCGTCATCGTCGACGCCGGCGTCGGCACCGCCTCCGATGTCACCGCCGCCATGGAGCTCGGCGCCGACGGCGTCCTCCTCAATACCGGCATCGCTCACGCCAAAGACCCCGTTAAAATGGCCCAGGCCATGCGCCTCGGCCTCGAAGCCGGACGCCTCGCCTATGAATCCGGTCGCATCCCCAAAAAGCGCTACGCCACCGCCTCCAGCCCCTTCGACGGCGTCATCAGTTACATTCCCGGAGAATGAACCACCGCCGCCGAACCTTTTTCCTACACTTTCGGTAACATCCTTGTCGATCCCCGCCTACGATTGGCCGATTCAATAAGCGGGTTCCCCTTTTGTTTGTGTCCGGTACATGACTTGTCGACGCCTCATCCTCGCCGCGCTCTCTCTCGCCACGCTTCCCGCGTTCGCCCAGACGCCGCGCGCACACGCAGACGTTGCCCCCTTGGAAGATTTCAAATTGCTGCGCGACATCACCTATTCCACCGTTGACGGCCGCGATCTCAAGCTCGACCTCGCCCTCCCCAACGGTCCCGGCCCCTATCCCCTGGTGCTGTGCATCCATGGCGGCGCTTGGCGCATGGGCGACAAATCCAAATTCACCCCCATGCAGGAAGACCTCGCCCGCCACGGCTACGTCGCCGCCAGCATGAATTATCGCTTCGCCCCCAAGTACCGCTTCCCCTCCCAACTCGACGACACCAAAGCCGCGCTCCATTTTCTCAAGTCCAACGCCAAGCAGTACAAGATCGACCCCGCCCGCGTCGGCGCCACCGGCGAATCCGCCGGCTCCCACCTCGCCATGCTCATGAGCTTCATGGCCGGCGACAAAGATCCCAACCCCCTCACCAGCGAAAACGTCCAGGCCATCGTCAACTACTATGGCCCCGTCGACCTCACACAATGGGACGTCACGCCCCTCGTGCAGTTCCTCTGGAAGGAGCGCTTCAAGGAAAGCATGGAACAAGCCATGCTCGATTTCCTCGGCGCCAAAAGCAAAGCCAGCCCCCAGGTTCAGGTTGCCTCCCCGCTCCAATACATCACCAAAAGCAGCCCCCCCGTCCTCACCTTCCACGGCACCCTCGACCCCGTCGTCCCCTTCCACCAGGCCGAGCTCCTCCATGCCGCCCTCGAAAAGGCCGGCGTCGACCAGAAGCTCGTCCCCATCCCCAACGGCCTCCACGGTGCCTGGGCCCCCGCCGCCAAACAAGCCGCCGACGAACAAGCCCGCCTCTTCTTCGACCAGTACCTCAAAGGCTCCACCACCGCCCGCGTCATCCAACCCCACAACACCGGCGACACCGCCTCCTCCGGCAACCAAAACCCCCGCAAAGAAGGCGCCCTCCACTAACCCTAATTCCGGTCCCCTCTCCCGGTACTCCGGGGGAGGGATAGGGTGGGGGGGTTCGCCAAAACTCGCGAGCTCCCAATCAAAATTCTCAACAGACCCCGCCCTCCCCATGTCCCTCCCCCTCTGGACCCAACTAGCCCAAGCCGCCTCCCTCTCTCTCACCGACGAACAAATCGACAGGCTCTCCCGCTACCTCGACCTTCTCCTCGAGGCCAACCAGCGCATGAACCTCACCCGCATCGAAAGCCGCGATGCCGCCGAGCTTCAACACATCGGCGACGCCCTCACCCTTCTTCCCCACCTCCCCGTCGGCCCGCACACCCTCATTGACGTCGGCAGCGGTGGCGGCGTCCCCGGCATTCCCCTAGCCATCGCCCGCCTCGATGCAACCGTCATCCTCGTCGAAGCCACCCGCAAAAAATGCGCCTTCCTCAACGATGCCGCCCAACAACTCGGCCTTACCCGCCTCACCGTCCGCGCGGAGCGCGCCGAAGACGTCGGCCACTCCAACCTCCGCGAAACCGCCGACATCGTCGTCGCCCGCGCCGTCGGACCCCTCGATTTCCTGGCTGAGTGGTGTCTGCCACTCGTCAGACGCGGCGGCAAGTTCCTCGCCATGAAGGGCCCCAAAGTCGCCCAAGAGCTTCCCCTCGCGCAATTTGCAATCAAACGCGTCGGCGGCGCTCCACCCCTCCTCCACCCCGCCACCCGCCCGGAGTTCGGCGAGCACGTCATCGTCGAAATCCCCAAAATCCAGACCACCGACCCCCGCTATCCCCGCCCCGCCAGCATCGCCAAAGGCCGCCCCCTCCGCTGACTCCCTCCTAAAGTGCATTTCACCAAAAGCGTATAGACCGCCGTTAAAACCCGGTCAATAATAAACTTGAGGCCATCGGGAAGGGAAGATTTCGCGCCTGGTTGGCCGATACTCACTTACTGCCAGGCGCGTTTGTGTTTTGCCGGAACTCGCTCCGAAGGGCTCTTGTTATGCTCGTTCTTGCCCGCCAGCGCGGTGAATCCATCGTCATCGGCGACGACGTCGTCCTCACCATCGTCGACATCCGCGGCGACAAAGTTCGCCTCGGCATCAGCGCGCCCAAAGCCACCACCGTCCACCGCAAAGAAGTCTACGACGCCATCCGCGACGAAAACCGCGCCGCCGCCGCCTCCCAAATCAACGCCACCGACTTAACGACTACCGCGCAAAACCCCAGCGAGCCCCCCATGGCCACCCCCAACGTTCCCCCTTCC